>NZ_FNYM01000012.1:0-212842 GCF_900108985.1 Achromobacter sp. NFACC18-2
AGCCGTAGATGTAGATCTTCAGCAGCACAGCCGGGTGATACGACGGGCGGCCGGTAGCTGCTGGCGCCGCCTTCTCAAATCCGAGCAATGCCAGGTTGAGCTCGTCGACGAATGCGTCGATTATGCGCACCGGGTTGTCGTCGGCGATGAAGTCATCCAGGCATTCCGGGATCAACGCTACCTGCTGCCGGTCCTGACCTTCGATGAATCGGGGCATGTCGACTCCCGGGATCGAGATACCAAACTCTATCTAGATCACCGTAGCGGCGTCAAAGAGTTTTCACACAGCCTCGGCCCGAACCGGACGCGGACGTCTGCACCTTGACCTTGATGGGCTTGGCCTTGGAGTACCCCGCCTCGGTCATCAGCTTGCGCGCGGCGTCCGGGTCGTACTTGATGTCGAACTTGGGATTGCCCCACCACGGGTGGCCCGGCGGCACCGTGCCCTTGGGTTCACCCATCATGCCGCCCAGCAGCTGCTTGAGCTCGCCGCGATTCACGCACAGGTTGGCGGCCTTGCGCACGCGAGCGTCCAGCCAGGGCGAGCCTTCCTTGAACGACAGTTGCCACGGCCACACATGCGGCTGCTCGTTGGAGTAGATGATGAAGCCGCGGCCCTTGATGGCCTCGAACGCATCCGGCGCGGGCGCCTCGATCCAGTCGACCTGGCCCGACATCAGCGCCGCGGTGCGCGAGTTGGCCTCGGGCAGCGGCAGCATCACCACGCGGTCGATCTTCGGCCGGCGCTTCTCGTCCCAGTAGCCGTCGAACTTCACGACTTCCAGGCGCTCGCGCGGCACGAACTTCGACATCTTGAACGGACCCGTGCCCGAGGCATCCGCCGCGAAGGCGGCCCACGCCTTCTGCGAACGCTCGGCCGCATCGGTCACCGACGCCGGCACCTCGGCCAGCTTCTTGTTCCATTGCGCGGGCGAGGCCATGTACAGATTGGTCAGGTTGATGGGCAGGAACGAATCCGGCTCGGACGTCGTCAGCTCCACCGTCATGTCGTCGATCTTGCGCGCGGATCTCAGCGTCGGCATGCGCGAGGCCGTCACGCCGACCTGGCTGGGATCGAATTGCGGCGCGCTCTTGTCCAGCACCTTGCCCACGTTCCACACCACGGCGTCCGCATTGAAATCGGAGCCGTCATGGAACTTCACGCCGGGACGCAGCTTGAAGACCCACTTGGTCTTGTCCGCGCCGTCCACTTCCCACGACACCGCCAGCGCGGGGATGAGCACGCTGGGCTCATCCTTCTTGGAGAGGTCCCATTGGGTCAGCCCGTCGTACATCGGAATGCCGGTAAAGCGATTGCCCTCGAAGCCCTGGTCGGGCTGGCCCAGCGTGCGGGGGATGTCGCCCGCCGTCATGCCGATGCGCAGCACCTTTTCGGCGTGCGCCGCGACGGGCGCGAGCGCCCCGGCGCCTGCGGCGGCCAGCGCGATGGCGGCGGCCAGGGTTTTGATGCGGATACTCCGTGTCTGCATTGTGATTCTCCAATGTCTTGCATGGGGTAAAGCCGTGGGAGGAATCCAACTCTGGCGCGGCGCCTGCCCGCGAGCGCGCGGCGCACGTGCACAGAGTTAGTACACAAAGTTTGTGTAAGCAATATCCATGCCATATGAAGAGGCCGCAGGCGCCCCGAGACAAGGCAGACAAGGGGTCAGGGAATACCAGAACGCCGGGCGGAGCCGGCCGCGGCACCAGGGCGGCGCACCGTGCGCCGCCTTGGTGCAGGCCCGCGAATCAGGGGGCGATGCCGGCCTGCGCCAGCATGGCGCGCAGCAGGACATTGCATCCCGCTTCCAGGTGATCGGGGCGCGCGTCCTCGATCTCGTTATGGCTGATGCCGTCCTTGCACGGCACGAAAATCATGGCGGTCGGCGCCACGCGCGCCAGATAGACCGCGTCGTGCCCCGCCCCGCTGACCACGTCCATGGCCGACAGCGACAGGTCGCGCGCACCGTCGCGCACGGATTGCACCAGGGCGGGCGCAAAGGGCTGCGGCGCAAAGTACACCACCTGCTCGACCTGCGCCGCCACGCCACGGGCCTGCGCCGCCTTTTCCGCCGCCGCCCGCAGGGCCGCGTCCATCGCCGACAGCGTGGCGTCGTCGGCCGCGCGCAGGTCCACCGTCATGCGCACGCGGCCCGGGATGACGTTGCGGGAATTGGGAAACACGTCCATCCAGCCCACCGTGCCGCGCGCATCGGGGGCATGCGCCAGCGCGATCTCGTTCACGGCATGCACCAGGTCGGACGCGGCCAGCAGCGCATCGCGGCGCAGCGGCATCGGCGTGGGGCCGGCATGCGCCTCCACGCCGGTCAGCACCACGTCGTACCAGCGCTGGCCCAGCGCGCCCGACACGACGCCGATGACGGTGTCGGCGGCCTCCAGCACCGGCCCCTGCTCGATGTGCGCCTCGAAATACGCGCCCACCCCGCCCGGTTGCGCGGGCGGCACGGCGTGCGCGCCGTCGTAGCCGATCGCGGCCAGCGCGTCGCGCACGCTCACGCCTTCCCGGTCCTGCTGTTCCAGCGCGTGCGCCAGCGTGAACGCGCCCGCGTAGACCCCGGATCCCATCATCACCGGCACGAAGCGCGAGCCTTCCTCGTTGGTCCACACCGCCAGTTCCAGCGGCGCCTCGGTCTGCACGCCGGCGTCGTTCAGCGTGCGCAGCACCTCCAGGCCCGCCAGGACGCCATAGTTGCCGTCGAACTTGCCGCCCGTGGGCTGCGTGTCGATGTGACTTCCCGTCATCACGGCGGGCAGCGCGGGGTTGCGCCCCGGGCGCCGGGCAAAGATATTGCCGATCGCATCCACGCGGACCTCACAGCCGGCCTCGCGCACCCAGCGCACGAAGAGGTCGCGTCCCTGGCGGTCCAGGTCGGTCAGCGCAAGCCGGCAGACGCCGCCTTTTTCGGTCGCCCCGATGCGGGCAAGATCCATCAGGGACTGCCACAGGCGCGCGCCATCGATGCGCAGGTCGGCCAAGGTCTCGGATGCGGGGGCAAGGCTCATGTGAACTCCTGGTAGGGAAACGGCCGCGGCGCCGCGGCCAGGCATGCGCACGATTCTGGGCTGTGTACCAGCGCCTTGCAAATACCGGCCGTCTTGCGGCCTTTCTCCTTGAAACCGGGGCCTTTACCAGATGGTCTGAACGTGCGGGTAATCGCGAATCTTCGTGTCGGCAGAGATCAAAGGCACCGAATGATGCCGCGCCGTCGCCACAATGATGCGGTCGGCGGGATCCTTGTGGAAGTCCCCGGGCAGGTCCACGGATTGGACCGAAATTCGCACATCCACCGGAACAAACCGAATCGCTGGCACCTGGGCAACCGTCTCCAGCCAAGCCTCTGCGTCCATGGTCAGTGCCAGACGTCCCGCCTTGGTCAACATGGCCACTTCCCATGCGCTGATGGCCGAAACCAGGATTTCGCCATCCTGCAGCTCAGCCTCGATCGCGTCGCGTGCGGGGCGACTCAACTGCGAGTCGCCCGCTGCCCACCACACCAGCGCATGGGTGTCCAATGCGATCATTGCGCAGCCTCCCACGCATCGTCGCCGACCGGAGACAAAGGGTCGTCAAACCGTATGACCGAGCCGCGCAGCACATCCAGCGGATCGCGCTTCGCCACGGCACGATACGGCCGAATTTCAAGGGCAGGCCTGCCGTGGTCGGTCACGACAATGGGCTCCCCCGTTGCTTCGACCTGCCGGAAAAGTTCAAGCGCACGCGCTTTGAACTCGGTTTTGGAAACGTGCTGGCTGGGCATGGCGCCCTCTCGGAAAATAGTCAGTTCAGGCGGTCATTTTACCAACAAATGACTATCAAAAATAGTCATTTTATAGCCGTCGCCCAGCCGGGCGTCGTCGTCACAAGCCGGATCCGCGCCCCGTTCAGCGCGCGGCACGGCCCGGGGCCGGCGGTTTGTCCAGCGCCCCCAGGATCTCGGCCGCCAGCCGCACCCGGGCCTCGTTGGGATAGTTGCGGTTGGCCAGGATGACGATGCCAAGCTTGCGCGCGGGCACGAAGGCCACATAGGCGCCAAAGCCGTTGGTCGAACCCGTCTTGTTGATCCAGGTATCGGCCTGCGGCGCCAGGGGCGGCAGCAAGGCCTTGGCCGGATGGCTCTGGCTGTTCAGGGTGCCGGCGTTGGCGGTCAGCAGGGTATCCAGCGCCACCGGATACGGAAACTGCTCCCACGCCATGTCCTGCGTCATCCCGCCCACCTGGTAATAGCCGACGTGGGTATCCGCGATGGCGCGGCGCACGTCCTTGTCCAGCACGTCCATGTCCATGCTGGCCTCGACGTAGCGCAGCATGTCGCGCGCGCTGGATTTCACGCCATAGGCCTCGGCCGCCAGCACGCCCGGATTCACGCGCACGGGCGCGCCCTGTTTGTTGTAGCCCTGCGCATACCGCGACGCCTTGGCCGCGGGCACATTGACATAGGTGCTGGACAGGCCCAGCTTCGGAAAGAGGTCTTTTTCCAATGCCTGGGCGAACGGCTGCTTCATGCTTGCCGCGGTGGCCACCCCCAGCATCCCGATGCTGGGATTGGCGTAGGTGCGCGTCGTGCCGGGCGCGTCTTCAGGCTTCCATGCCTTCAGGTACTGCATCAGCTGCACGTCGTCGCGCACCGCGTCCGGCACCTGCAGGGGAAACCCGCCCGTCGTGTGCGTGGCCAGGTTCAGCAGGGTCAGCTTGGCAAAGTCGGTGCCGGCCAGCTCGGGCAGGTGCTTGGCCGGACTGTCCGTCAGCGCCAGCAGGCCCTTGGCCTGCGCGTAGGCGGCCAGCGTCGCCGTGAAGGTCTTGCTGATCGAGCCCAGTTCGAACAACGTGTCCCGGTTGACCGCGCGCCGCGTCCCCAGCGATTCCACGCCATAGGTGAAGAAGCGTTGCCGCCCCTGGTGCGTGACGGCGATCACCATGCCCGCGATGTCATGCTGGCGGATGACCGCGCGGGCCGCCTCGTTGATGACGCTGTCGATGTAAGGCAGTTCGGAGCGCCCGAAGGCCGGGCCGGACACGGCGGCAAGCAGGCCGGCGCAGACGACGCCGGCGCAGAAGTGTCTGCGGATGTTCATGCAAGGTTCTCGGGGTGGCGCCAGACAGCCGGCGGGAGGCGCGGCGCGGCAATGCGGAATCGTACCGCGCCAACGCCCCCCCTGATCGCGCGCCCCATGAAAGCGGGCGAAGCGACGCCCCCTGCCCTGAACGCCGCCCGGACCCTTGCCTCACGCCAGCGCAGGCTCGGCAAGCGGGACGGTGGCGGCATCCAACCCCGCCGCGCCGCCCTGAACCGCTGCTCCGGTGTCCTTGTAGACCTTGCCGTCCTTCATGACCAGGACGATCCGGTCCGGATCGGCCAGCAACGCAAGGTTCTGTAGCGGATTGCCATCCACCAGGACGACATCCGCCATGTAGCCCGGCCGCAGCATGCCCAGCTCATCCGGCCGCTGCATGATCTGCCCGCCCAGTCGCGTTGCCGCCACCAGCGCCTCGACCGGACTCATGCCGATGTAGTCGACGAAATACTGGAGATCGTTGGCATTCGTGCCATGCGGCATCCAGGCAAAACCGTAGTCGCCGCCGGGCAGGATGCGTATGCCCCGTTTGTGCATCTTGCGCAGGCTCTCGGCCGCGATCTCGAGCTCGCGCTTGTAGCCCATGCGCTCGGCGACGGCGGGCGTGATGCCGTAGTCGGACGCGTGGTAGGCGGTGCGCACCAGCCAGCCGATGCCCGGGGCGACGAAGTGCTTGTCCTTGTTGGCCTCCAGCATGTCCAGCGCCTCGTCGTCCGCGAAGCTGGCGTGATAGATCATCTCGATGCCGTGGCGCACGCATTGCTTGACCGATTCGCTGGACCGCGCGTGCGCGGCGACGCGTTTGCCGTACCGCTTGGCCTCGTTCGCCAGCATGGCGATCTCGTCCTCGGCGAACGGCGACATCTCGGCCGGCAGGCCGGCGATGTACTCGCCCGAAAGGTTGATCTTCAGATGGTCGACGCCGTACTTGATGAAGGTGCGGACCGACCGGCGGATCTCCTCCGGGCCGCTGCACACGCTGCCAAAGCTCAGTTCCTCAAAGTGCATGTGGGGCAGCGTGTTGTCGCCCAGCGCGCCGATGGTCGTAATCTCCTGGCTGCCGGCCAGGTAGCGCGGCCCCGGACATTCGCCGGCCTCGATCGCGTTGCGCAGCACCACGTCCAGCCGGGGCTTGGCGGCGGCGGCGCCGATTGCCGAAGTCCACCCCATTTCCAGGTAGCGCCTGGCCACCCGCACGCACCATAGGATATGTTCTTCCGGCGGCATGAACTGGATGGCCGCCAGCGTGGGCTGGTCGTTCCAGGAAAAATGCGTGTGCGCCTCGGTCATCCCGGGCATGAGGAATCGGCGGTTGCCGTCGACGACGCGTGCGCCCTCGCGGCTGACCCGCTCGGGCAGGCGCGCGACCTCGGCGATGCGCGTGCCGTCCACCAGGACTTCGCCGTCGAAGACGTCCTCGCCGCTTCCATCGAAGACGACAACGTTGGTAATCGCAATTCTGGACATGAAAAGTCTCCTCGCGGCCCGTCGGGGGCCGGCATTCTTATGGGGGGGAGCGTCGGAATGTTCCGAAAAGACCCTAGCCGGACCGGGCCGCGTGAAACGCCGCGAATGCCTCAGCGCAGGCCTGGGGCTGCTCAAACGTGGTCCAGTGGCCGCAGCCTTGCAGGATCGTGTGTCGGCTGCCTGCGATGCGCCCCGCCATGGCCTGCACGTTGACCGGCGGCGCGACGCCGTCTTCGTCGCCCGTGACAAGCAGCGCCGGAATGCCGAGGCGTTCGAGGTCCGCGGCCTGCGCATCGGCAAGCGCTTCGCAGCTCTGCGCATACCCCTCCGGCGGCTGGCGCATCACGCTTTCGCGCACGAGGGCCAAGACGGCGGGCTGTTGCGCCTTGGTGCGGCTGCTGGTGGCGCCCTTGACGATGGCGTCGGCGATCTCCTGCAATGCCGCCTCGCCCTCCCGCGCCAACGCCGCCCGCGCCCGAATGCCGGGCCTGCCCGCATCGGGCGGCGAGGTCAGCGGGCCGAAGAGGGCCAGCGAACGGACCTTGGCCGGGTGTCGCAGGGCAAGATGCTGGGCCACGATGGTGCCCAGCGAGTGCGCCGCGACATGCACGGGCTCACCGCCCAGTTCATCGATCACGCGTGCCATCGATTCGACATAGCCCTCGATCGACAAGGGCCGACCCGGCAACGGCGATCGGGCGCTGCCCGGCAGATCCGGGCGGATGACCTGAAAGCCGGAAAAGGCGTCCATCAGGGGGGTCCAGGTGTTGGAGGAACCGCCCAGCCCATGGATGCACAGGAGCGAGGGGCCTGCGCCGTCGATTTCGACCGAGAGGCCATTGATGATGCGCGTCGTCATGCCTGCTCCTGGACAAATGCGTTTTCGATGGCCCCCAGGCCATCGATCTCCACCCGCACTACATCGCCTGCCGCCAGATAGCGAGCGGGCTTCATGCCCATCCCGACACCGGCCGGTGTCCCGGTGGCGATCACGTCGCCCGGATAGAGCGTGATGCCGCGCGAAATCGTTTCAATCAGGGAGGGAATGTCAAAGATCATGTTTTCGGTAAGGCCGTCCTGCCTGAGTTCGCCGTTGACCCAGCAGCGCACGCGCGTCCTGGTCCCATCGAACTCATCCGCCGTGACGATCCAGGGGCCCATCGGACAGAAGGTGTCGAACGATTTGCCCATGTCCCATTGTTGGTGCCGCATCTGCACGTCGCGCGCGGTGACATCGTTAATGACGGTGTAGCCGAAGACGTAGTCCAGGGCTGCGCCGCGCGATATGTTCTTGCCCGCCTTGCCGATGACCACGCCCAGCTCGGCTTCGTAGTCGATCTGTTCCGACACGCCGGTTGGCAGCAGGACCTGTGCCCGCGGCCCCACCACGCATTCCGGCACCTTGGTGAACACGATGGGCCAGGATTGCGGGTCCGCATCGTTATCCTTGAAAACCGACTCGGAGAGCTCCTTGGCATGCGCATGGTAGTTGCGTCCGACGCACCAGAGATTGCGCCGCGGACGGGGCAAGGGCGCGCGCAGGACCACGTCCGCCAGCGGCAGGGGCGCGCCCGCCTCCGCAAGCCTGCCGCCCGCCGCAAGCAGGTCGATCACGGCCTGCACGCCGATCTGCCTGGCCGCGTGGTCAAGCGCCAGCGGCGTCACCGACAGGCCATCGCCCGACACCAGCCCGACGCCGGGCTCCCCGTTGAATACGTAACTTGCAATGCGCACCGCAGTCTCCTTCAAGCCTTTGAAAATCGGTCGGCAGACTTTCGCCACACCGTTAGGCACCACTGTAAAGACGGCACGGGGCCGGCGCTTATCGCCGAGTGCGGGAACTTATCGCAGAGTCAGATGGCGTGCTAGGTGAATACACCTAGCCCCTGCGGGTACCTGAAAACGTGTCAAGCGCCCCTAAAATTCCCGAAAAAGGCCGGGGCACAACGAGGCTCCCCGACGGCGATGAACGCGCTCATCGTCCGACCAAAACCATGGAGACAATCATGCAAGAGACGTATGCCTTGCACGAAGGCGCATTTGGCCGCGCGGTCGTACTCGAATTGCGGGGCGACCTGATCGCCCACGCGCATGCCGAGGTGCAGCTGGCGCTTTGGCTGGGCGGCTCCAGAGCCGAGGCCCGAGTCGGGTCGAAGCTGGTGCGCTACAACGAGCACCTTGCGCTGGGCACGAACACCTATGAATCCCACGACGCGCGATTGCTCGATCGCTCGGGGCCTGCGGTGTTCCTCGTCTTGTACATCGCCCGGCCGTGGCTGGACGAACGCCGCGCCGCCACCGGCCGGCCGTTTCAGTTCGCCACGCCCGGCGTGCCCATCGACGCAGCTGTCCGCCAGAGCTGCTGGAGCCTCCTGGACAAGATCGTCGCGCCGCTAGGCCACACGCGCGACGATATCGACGCCGGGGTGCAGGCGCTGCTGCAGGCGGCGATCGAATCCTCCTCGCAGGCCGGACGGCCGCCCGGCATGGCGCCCCGGCCGCAAACGCTGGATCACCGGCTGCGCAGCGCCATCTCCTACATGCGCGAAAACGTCCACGAACCCGTTGCAGTGGAAGACATCGCGGCCAAGGTCGGCCTGTCGCGCGGCCATTTTTTTGCGTTGTTCCGCGACCAGCTCAACACCACGCCCCAGGTGTTCTGGAGCGCGGTCCGCGTGGAAGAAGCCGTACGCAGGCTTGTGCATCAGGAACAGCCGCTCACGTCGGTCGCCATGGACCTGGGCTTTTCCACTCCCGGCAATTTTTCGCGGTTCTTCCGCGATCACATGGGCGTTTCGCCCTCGCGCTTTCGGCGCGCGGCTTCAGGCGCGGCGCCGCACCTGCTGACCGGCGTTTCATGACGCGGGGTAGGTGGCAATGCCCCGCGGTGCACGGCCGGGCTCAGAGATGAATAGTCCCACGCAAGTACAGCGCCGCCTGGCCGCTGATGACCACGCGCCCGTTGTCCTGCACCTCGCACACGAGCTGGCCCTTGCGCGCCCCGCCCTGCTGCGCGGTAAGCATGCGCTTGCCCAGCCGCTGCGCCCAGTACGGCGCGAGCGAGGTGTGCGCGGAGCCGGTCACGGGGTCTTCGTTCACGCCCACGCGCGGGCCGAACCAGCGCGACACGAAATCGAAACTCGACGACGGCGCGGTGACGGCCACGCCGCGCACGTCGAAGGCCGCCAGCGCCGCGAAGTCCGGCTGCAGGCCGGCGATGAGCGCCTCGTCCTCGATCACCACCAGGTAGTCGTCCGTGCGGTACAGGGCCTGCGCGGCCGGCAGGCCCAGCGCCTGCAGCAGTCCGGGCGGGATCTCCTCGGCCTGCGGCTGTTTGGCCGGAAAGTCCATCGCCAGCCGGTCGCCCGCGCGTCGCACGCGCAGTTCGCCGCTGCGCGTGGCAAAGCGCAGCACGTCCTCGCCGGCGTTCAGTTGCTCGAAGAGCACATAGGCCGATGCGAGCGTTGCGTGACCGCACAGGTCGACCTCGACCGCGGGCGTGAACCAGCGCAGTTCGTACCCCTCGCCGTTGCGAACGAAGTAGGCCGTTTCGGACAGATTGTTTTCTTCGGCCATGCGCTGCAGGATGTCGTCGGGCAGCCAGGCATCCAGCGGCACGACCGCCGCGGGGTTGCCGCCAAAGGGCGTGGCGGAGAAGGCGTCTACTTGATAGAGATCGAATTGGGGCATGATGATTCCGGGGAATGTGTCGCGCGCGCGGCGCCAGACCGCATTTTGCTACATTTGAGGCCCCTGCCCGGACGCGTGCCACGACCGCCGCGTTCCCCGGGCGGGCGGCAGAAGAAAACCGCTTTCGACCACGGACCGACCATGCGCCTACCGTTTGCCGTTTTTGCTCGCCTTCCCGGCATCCCGGGTCTGAACGCCCGCCGCCTGCTGCCCGCAATGGCCGCGCTCGCCGCCATGGCCACGCTATTGGCCAGCGCGGGCGCGCAGGCGCAGCAGTGGTTCGACGTGCCGCCGCGGCCGGACCACCCCAACGTTTCCATCCGGATCGGCGCCCTGCCCGACACCCGGCAGGCGTCCGGCAACGCCAGGGGCAAGATGGAACTGCGCTACACCGCCGCCCAGAGCATCCCCGGCGCGGACAAGGGACGCGGCCGCTTCAACCGCTCGGTGACGGACGTGCTGTTCAATTGCCGCCAGTCGCGCGTGGGCTTTTTGCCGACGACCAGCTACTACATGGACGAAAGCCTGGTCGCCGCCATCAAGGACGAGGGCCTGGACGAAAGCCAGGTGCAATTCGTGCGCTTTCCCGACGGCAGCCCGCAGATGAAGGCATTGCAGGCCGCCTGCGGCAAATAGCCCGCCTACGCCAGCCTCAGCGTGCCGGGCGCGCGCAGCGGCGCCGCGTCCTGCCCGCGCCGCGCGCCATCCTCGGCCAGCCGGAACACGCCCACCGCCCGCACCAGCTCGCGGGCCTGGTCCTGCATGGAGCCCGCGGCGGCGGCCGCTTCTTCGACCAGGGCCGCATTCTGCTGCGTCACCTCGTCCATCTGCGCGACGGCGCGGTTCACCTGGTCGATGCCGCTGGCCTGTTCGTGCGATGCGGCCGCGATCTCCCCCATGATGTCGGTCACATGCCGGACGGCCGTGACGATCTCCTGCATGGTCGCGCCGGCGCCTTCGACCTGGCGTGCGCCCTCGCCCACCTTGCCGGCGGACTCCTCGATCAGGGCCTTGACCTCGCGCGCGGCCTGGGCGCTGCGCTGGGCCAGCGACCGGACCTCGCCCGCCACGACCGCGAAGCCCTTGCCCTGCTCGCCCGCGCGGGCCGCTTCGACCGCCGCATTGAGCGCGAGGATGTTGGTCTGGAACGCGATGCCGTCGATCACGGACACGATGTCGGAGATCTTGTGCGAACTGGCCGAAATGTCCTGCATGGTGCCCACCACGGCGGACACCGCGGCGCCCCCGCGCACGGCGATTTCTGATGCGCTGGCCGCAAGCTGGTTGGCCTGGCGGGCGTTGTCGGCGTTCTGCTTCACGGTGGAAGCCAGTTCCTCCATCGAGGCCGCCGTCTCTTCCAGCGACGCCGCCTGTTCTTCCGTGCGGCTGGAGAGGTCGGCATTGCCCGCGGCGATCTGGCCCGAGGCGCTGGAGATCGTTTCAGACCCATTCCTGATGGCGCGCACCGCGCCCGCCAGCCTGTCCTGCATGTCCTGCAGCGCATGGAGCAGGCGCCCGGTCTCATCCTTGGAACCGGCCTCGATGCGCTGGCCCAGGTCGCCGCCCGCCACGGTTTCGGCTGCCTTGACCGCGCGCGCGAGCGGACGGGTGATGGAGCGGCTGACCTGCCACGCAAACAGCGCGCCCAGCGCCAGCGCAAGGCCCGACAGCGCGAGGTTCAGGCGCTCGGCCTCCTCGATGACCGCGCGGCTGGCGAGGCCGGCTTCGTCCATGTCGGCGGACTGCTGGCGCGACAGCGCGATGATGTGATCCTGCAGGCTTTCCAGGGTGGGCAGGGTCTCTTGCAGCAGGCGCTGGCGGGCGGCCTCGCGCTCGCCGCTGCGCAGCATCGCGCCCACTGACTGGAACGACTTCACGTAGCGGCCCCGCGCCGCTTCCAGCGTGCGCAGCCGGTCGCTGGCGTCCGGCGTCTTCATCAAGGGGCGCAGCGTGGCCAGCGCCTCGTCGATGCGCTGGCGGTTGGCGTCGATCTGCTGGAACAGCTTGTCGGCGGCCGCCGGATTCGCGTCGACGAACAGTTCCAGGTTGAGCCGCGCATTGGCGCGCGTCGTCACGTCGACCGTCGAGATGGCGCTGGCCTTGATCCAGGTCTCCTGGGTGATCGTGCGGTTGATGTTGCCGATGCGCGTGAGCTCGTAGTGCGAAACGCCGGCCAGGGCCAGCAACAGCGCCAGCACGGCGCCAAAGCCCAGGGCCAGGCGCGAGCCGATGGCCAGGTTGACGAAATAGGTGCGGAGGGTCTTCATGGGGTCTTTCGTCCAGGAGCGTCGATCTCCAGTCATCGCCGTGCAATCAGGCACAGCGCCAGCACACGGAAATGTCATAGGCCATCGAACAAGGGAAAACCCTAGTGTATTGTTCCTGACACATTTCGCAAACATTTACGTGGCGGATGTTTGCGCTCGGACAAAGACAACCGACTGCCTGCGCGCCACGGCGACATTGCTAAGATCGGCACAACGTCCCGCACCGCCCGGTGCAGCACTGGGAGACCCCGCATGAAACCCTTGGAAAATGGCGTGGATGTCGCACTGGCGACGCAGGCGGACGACACCCTCGTGCAGGCGTTCGCGCGCCTGCTGCCCCAGTTGTCACAGAGCGCGCCGCCCCTGTCCAAAGCGGACCTGGATGAAATCATCCATGCCCCGTGCAATCACCTGTTCATCGCCACGATGGGACCTGACCGGCGCATCGTGGGCACGCTGACGCTGGTGCACTTTCGCATTCCCACCGGCGTGCGCGCATGGATCGAGGATGTGGTGGTGGACACGCAGGCGCGTGGGCTGAAGGTTGGCATGGCGCTGACGCGCGCGGCCATTGCCAAGAGCCGCGAACTGAAGGCCCGCACGCTGGACCTGACCTCCAATCCGGGACGGCTGTCGGCGCACCACCTGTATGAGTCGGCCGGCTTCGTGATGCGCGACACGCGCGTCTACCGCTACCAGGGCTGAACCGCCGCGGCTATTGGTAGCGTTCGCGATAGCCCACCGGCGACATGCCGCAGTACTTGTTGAAGATGTCGCGAAAGGCCTTGGTGTCGTTGTAGCCGACCTCGTACATGACCTCTGCGACGCTCTTGCGCGAGGTCTCCAGCCGCTGCTTGGCGGCTTCGACGCGCACGCGCTGCAGGTATTCGACGATGCTGTTGCCCGTGGCCTGGCGGAACCGGCGTTCCAGCGTGCGGCGGCCCAGCGCGTGGCGGCCGGCCAGTTCCTCGACCGTGATCTTTTCCGGATAGCGGCCTTCGATGTATTCCTGCACCGCGCGCACGATGTCATCGGCATGCGACTTCTGGCCCATGAAGACGGAAAACGGCAACTGGCTCTGGCGGCTCCAGTCCAGCTGGAAGTACTTGGCGCACCAGATCGCGGTGTCGCGGTCGGTGTATTTCTCGATCAGGTGCAGCACCAGATGCGCCGCCGAGAACGCGCCGCCGCTGGTGTAAACCCCGTTTTCGGCCAGCACCACGCGGTCGCTGGTCCACTGCACCGAGGGAAACAGGCTGGCATAGAGGTTCTGCGCCACCCAATGCACGACCGCCTGCTGGCCGTCGAGCACGCCGCCCGCCGCGAGCAGCGCGGCGCCGACGCAGAGGCTGGCGACCTCGCCCCCGTTGCGGTGATGGCGCGACAGCCATTCGATGAGTTCGCGATTGGACAGCACGGCGTCCGACACCGACCCCAGCAGCGGGGGCGCGATGCAGATGTCGATGTCGGTGGCGTCGGCCAGCACCATGTCGGCCACCACCTTGATGCGTCCTTCGTCCAGGCTGACCTCGCGCGTCAGGGCCAGCGTGCGCACGTGAAAGCGCGGCTCGCGGCCATGGGCGCGCAGGTATTCGTTGGCCACCATGAATCCGTGGCGCGCGGTTTCCAGGGACGCAATATTGGCCCCTTGTGGCAGCAGGAACGCGACGTTTTTCATGTCGCCAAGCATACCGCCGCAGGCTGACGCAATCCACCCGCAAGATTGTCGCAATCTCCTATCTGAAAGCGGCGCCGATCCCGATACAGTGGCACCAGCCGGTCCAGAAATCCGGACGGCGGCCCGGACGGCTTGCGGGCGTCCCGGCTCGAACCAGAACAACACGGACGTGAGGAGTGATCGATGGACAAATACATAGACGGTTTCCTGCTGTGCGTACCCAAGGCCAACCTGGAGACGTACAAGAAAATGGCGCAGCATGCCGAGGGCATCTGGCGCGAGCACGGCGCGCTGGACTACCGCGAAGGCGTGGCCGATGACATCGACGGCGAAGGCTTTGCGTCGTTCAGCGCGGCGGCCGGCGCGCGCGAGGGCGAGGTCGTGGTGTTCGCCTGGATCCTGTATCCCAGCAAGGAAGACCGCAACCGGATCAACGCCAAGGTCATGGCCGACCCGCGCCTGGCGGACATGTGCTGCGAAGGCGTCTTCGACGTCAAGCGCATGTGCTGGGGCGGATTCGCCACCCTGGTCGGCAACTAGCACAACTCGCACGCAAGGCCCGCGCCGCGCACACCGCCGCGGCCGCGGCCGCGCGACAACCTGGAGACACATCATGGCCACCCAAGCAGTCAAGCCCATCCCCGACGGCATGCACACGCTGACGCCGCACATCGTGTGCGAGGGCGCGTCCGACGCCCTCGCCTTCTACAAAAAAGCGTTCAACGCCGAGGAGCTCATGCGGCTGCCCGGTCCCAACGGCAAGATCATGCACGCGGCCGTGCGCATCGGGGACTCGGTCCTCATGCTGATGGATGATTTTCCGGAATGGGGCAGCCTGGGGCCGAAGGCGCTCAAGGGCACGCCCGCCGTCCTGCACCTGTACGTGACCGACGCGGACGCCGCCATCGCGCAGGCCGTTGCCGCCGGCGCGCAGGTGACGATGCCCGCGGCCGACATGTTCTGGGGCGACCGCTATGGGCAGGTGGTGGATCCGTTCGGCCACCGCTGGTCGATCGCCACCCACAAGCAGGACCTCACGCCCGAGGAAATCCAGCAGAACATGGCGAAGATGGGCGCAATGGAAGGCTGCGGCGACCCGGCCAAGCGATAAGCGTGCGGGGCGGCCCGGCCAGGCGGCGCGCGCCGACCGGCCGCCCGCCTGCCCCAGGGTCCGCTACTTGGGCGCGGGTTGCGGATACGCGCCCAGGAAATCCAGCTTGCCGATCGGCACGCCCGCCTGGCGCAGGATGCCGTAGGCGGTCGTCACGTGGAAGTAGAAGTTCGGCAGCGCGAACGTCAGCAGGTAGTCATCGCCCTGGAACTCGGGCTTGAATTCGCCGAAGCTCAGCGTGATGCGGCGGCCTTCGGCGCCCTCGATCTGTTCCGGCGTCACGCTTTGCAGGTAGGCGACCGTGTCGGCGATGCGCTGCTGCAGTTGTGCGAGCGTGGTCTCGTTGTCCGGAAACTTCGGGGCCTCGCCCTGCGACAACCGCTGCGCCGCGAATTTCGCGGCGTCGCTCGCGCGCTGGATCTGGCCCGACAGCGGATACATGTCGGGCGCGAGGCGCGCGTTCACGAGCTGGGCAGGATCGATGCCCGCGGCCTGCGCGTGCGCGGCGGCTTTTTCGAGCAGCGCGGCCAGCACATTCAGGCCGCGGAGAAAGACAGGCACGGACGCCTGGTACATGGACAGGGGCATGGCGATGATTTCCGTCAGGGTGATGGGCCCGGCGCGCCGCGCTCCGGACGCCGCGGGACTGCCGCGATGTTACGCCGCGCCAGGGCTGGCTGGCCACCGGCAGCGTCGACATGACCATTCTTCGCGTCCGAACAATGCGCCGGGCCGTTCGGGCGCCGGCTGGAAAGCCCCTGACCCCGTCACCCTGGCATCCCTGCACCCGCCGTGACCGCCGCGCCCACGCGGCGCTGGGTCTGGAAGAACCGCCACACCAGCGCGGACGCATCCGGCCCGGTGCGCGCGTGATACCGCACGGCGGGGTCGCCGCCGCTCCACGCATGCTCCAGCCGCGTGATCTCGCACAGGCGCAGCACCGTCTTGCGGCCGCGCATCAGATCCACCCGGCGGTAGGCCTTTTCCGTCCCCAATCCCATCACCCGCTCGATCGGCAAGACATGCGGGTCAGGGGCATTCACGGCGCGGAACTGCTCGAACAGCTGCTTCGCATTGCGCGGGGCGACGGCCGGATCGAGCTGGCCGTGCAGGATCAGCGCGGGCATGCCGAGCTGAAACACGGCGGGGTCCGCCACCGACGCCAACAGCGGCACCAAGGGCTTGATGCTGCCCCGGCGCATCGTGCCGATCCCGCCCGCCGCGCTGTGCGCATCGCCCACGACCGGCCCCGAGTGCATGGCCACCGCCGCGATCAGGCGGGGATGCCGCAAGGCGACCAGCGCGGCCATGCCCGCGCCGGCCGACAGGCCCGCCACGTAGACCCGCTCGGGGTCCAGGCCATGGCGCTCGACCTCGTTACGGATCAGGGCCGCGATCAGGTCGGCCTCGGCGCCGCCGTGATCGTCGTTCGGCTGGAACCAGCGCCAGCAGCGCTGCACCTGGCGCGTCAAGGACTGCTGCGGATACAGCACCATGAAACCGCCGGCGTCTGCCCACTGGTTCATGCGCGACCCTTGCGCGAACGCCGACGACGTCTGCCGGCAGCCGTGCAGCATCACGACCAGCGGCCGGCCGCCGGGCGTTTCCGTCAAAGGGGTATAGCGGGCGAAAGCCAAACGGCGTCCCGCGCCGTCGGAGAATTGGCGCGAGGCTTCCCAACGCCCGGCGCCCAGCGAGGCCGCGGCAGGCGCTGCCGCCCGCCCCGCCCCGGGCGCACGGGCCGTCTTGACTGCTTTGACTGCCTTGGCCGTCTTGCGCGCCGTCGTCGCGCGCTTGCGCGGCGGCTTGGGCGTGGCCATGCGCATCGCCGCGCGCTGCAGGCGCGAGATCTTTTTTGCCGCTTTGAAAAACAGACTGCTGAAACTGCGCGCCATGGCTGGGGCCTGTTCGGTAGATGCTGTTTGCCGCACGGCCCGGCGGGCCAAGGGGCGCGGCGCCGGACGGCAGTCGTCGCGGCCTGGCCGCTCCGCAAGGCGGATGCCTGGCGCCGGATGCGGGCGCCACGCCGGCGATGCAGCCAGGGCGCCGTCTCTGCCGCGGCGGTCCGCGCGGCTGTCCGCCAGGTGGGCCGCCAGTTCGTTCGCGTGTTAAATGTATCACAGAGTAACCAATCGGCCGCCTCGTGAACGGTCGGTCGCGGCCCGCGCCGTTTGCACCAGATCAAACCCGCGCCGCATCCGTCGACGCCAGGCCGCGCGCGCCCTTGAGCGCCCGCGGCAAAAGGCCTATGGTGGACGACTTGTTCCACGCAGGCGCCGATATGTTTCCCAACGACCGTCCCCAGACCCTGGGCGAAGAAATCGCCAACAGCATCAGCCACGGGCTGGGCGCAGCCGGCGCGCTGGCCGGCACGCCGCTGCTCATCGCGGCCGCCGCGCGCCAGGGCGATGCGGCCTTCATCGCCGGCGCCGCGGTCTTCGCGGCCTCGATGTGCCTGCTGTACCTGGCGTCCGCCATCTATCACGCGCTGCCCCGCTGCCGCGCCAAGCAGATCTTCAACGTGCTGGACCACTCGGCCATCTACCTGCTCATCGCCGGGACCTACACGCCGTTTGCGCTGGGCGCGTTGCGCGGGCCCTGGGGCTGGACCCTGTTCGGATTGGTCTGGGGGCTGGCCCTGCTGGGCGTGGGCCTGAAGGCCAGCAAGCGGCTCAACCGGCCCGCGCTGTCCACCGGGCTGTACCTGGCGATGGGCTGGATCGTCGTGATCGCCGTCAAGCCCTTGCTGGAGCGGGTGCCCTCGGGCGGCCTGTGGTGGCTGGTGGCGGGCGGCCTGGCCTACACGGGCGGCGTGGTGTTCTTCGTGTTCGACAACCGCTGGCGCTACAGCCATTTCATCTGGCATCTGTTCGTGCTGGCGGGCACGGTCTGCCACTTCTTCGCGGTCTTCTGGTACGCGGCCTGACGCGCGGCCGCATCCGGCGGGCGTCGTGGACACGCTCGGCGACGCCGTCCACCGCGCATTCGTCCATCCCGTCCGCCTGTCCCGTCCGCCTGCCCCGTCGGCTTATCCCGTCCGCCTATCCCGGACCCACCGATCCCGGCCCCGCGCCCGGCAGGCCGCCCTGCCGCGGTTCGGCCTGACGCAGGTATTCCTTCGGCGGACGGCCCAGCACGCGCCGGAACATCGTGGAAAACGCCGCGGGGCTCTGATACCCGAAGTCCAGCGCGATCGCCGTGACCGGCTCGCCCTCCGCCAGGCGGGCCAGGGCCAGCACCACGCAGGCGCGCTGGCGCCATTCGGAATACGCCATGCCCGTCAGCCGCCGGAAGGTCCGGCTGAACGTACGCGCGCTCATGTGCAGGCGGTCCGCCCATTCCTGCGGCGGCAGGCGCGCATCGGGCGCGGCGATGAAAGCGCGGCATAGCGGCGCAAGCCGCTTGTCGCGCGGCAAGGGGATATGCAGCGGCAGCACTGCCGCGCGCTCGACCTCGTGCAGCAGCAAGGCAGCCAGCGCCCCGTCGCGGCCCCGCGGGTCATAAGCGGCGGGCATGTCCACGGCCTCCAGCAGCAGCGCGCGCAGCAGCGGCGACACCTCGATCACCTCGCAGGACTTGCTGCCCGCGCGCGCCGCGCCCGGCTCGATATAGGCGCTGCGCGTGCTGACGCCCAGCATGCGGACCCGATGCGTCACGCCTGCCGGAATCCAGACGGCGCGTTGCGGCGGAACCACCCAATTGCCGTCGCGCGTAGCCACGTGCATGACGCCGGTGGCGCCATAGAGCAACTGCGCCCGCCGATGGGCGTGGTCGGGCAACAGTTCTCCCCGGGGATAGTCGTTGCCGATCGCGACCACCGGACGGGCAAGGCCGTCGTGCCGGTCGATATGGGTGTTGCGCATGGTGCATGCCGCGTTCGCGAGGCGGCGGCTTGGCCGAAACGAAAACATCATTGTCCCATCCTCGAAAGCGGGCCAGGCGCGGCGCCCCTATCGTGGCGGCTTTCCTGCAAGGAATGGCGGCATGTTCTATCTGGCGTTGGTCTTCATTGGCGGCCTTTGCGGCATTACCACGGTGCTCTTCGGCTTTGGCGGCGGGTTCGTGGTGGTGCCCGCGCTGTACGGGCTGCTGACGGCCATGCATGGCGCGGATGACGCAATCGGCCAATCGGCGATGCACATCGCCGTGGCGACCTCCACATGCGTCATGATCGTCAGTTCGGCGTCTGCCACGCACAGGCACCTGCGCGCGGGCAACATCGTTCGCGACTATGTGTGGCCGCTGGCGGGCTACATCGCGGCGGGCGCCCTGCTGGGCGCGTTGGCCGCCACCCGCGTCGATGGCGGCTTCGTGCGCCACGCCTTCATCGCCTACCTGGGCGTGACGATCCTGGATTGCCTGTTGCGCCAGGGCTTCATGTCGCAGGGCGCAGGCGCGGCGCCGCGTGCGATGGGCCGTGCGGCTACGATGGCCGGCGGCCTGGGCATTGGGGCGATTGCCGCCTTCCTGGGCGTGGGCGGCAGCGTCATGACCGTTCCATTGCTGCGCCGGCGCGGCTTGCCGATGGCCAAGGCCGCCGCCATGGCCAACCCGCTGACCCTGCCGGTCGCGCTCGCGGGCACGCTTGCCTACCTGGCCGCGGCGCGCCAGGCGCCGCAGGCGCTGGCGCCGTGGATCGTGGGTTATGTGGACCTGCTGGCTTTCGCTGCGCTGGCGCTGGGATCGCTGGCCGGCATCCGGCTGGCCGCCCCGCTGATTCCGCGCATTGCCGACCGCCTGCACGCGCGCGTCTACGTGCTGCTGCTGATCCTCGTGATGATCGGCATGATCGCGCTCTAGCGGCCCTTTTCGCATAAACCTGCGGACACATCGCCGCCAGCAGCGACTACCAAACCGCGCAAAACGTTTCGGACGCGCGTCCTGGGGCCGCCCTGCAAGGGCTTGCCGGCAAATGGTGGCCTGGCGACACAGGAAAACACATCGCGAAACTTGTGCCCGGCCCGCCCCGCTCGTCATCATGGTCGGACTTTCAACCGGAACTAGGAGATTTCATGCAGCGTTCCACTTATGGATTCCTGTCCGCCGCCATCCTGACGACGGCGCTGTCCGGTGCCCCTGTCCTGGCCCAGCAGGCCAGCCAGCCCCAGGCGCAGAGCCAGGCGCAGACTCAGGCTCAACCCGGCATGGCGCCCGCCGTGCGGCAACCCACGGACCAGCAATTGCAGAAGTTCGCCTCGGCTTCGCAGAAAATCTCGGGCGTGGTCACCGAGTACCGCCCCAAGGTCGATGCCGCCAAGACCGACGACGCCAAGCAGAAGGTCGTCCAGGAAGCGGACGCAAAGATGGTGCAGCTGGTTCGCGCCGACGGTCTGACCGTCGAAGAGTTCAACGGCATCGGACAGGCCGTGCAGCAGGACCCGCAGCTCAGGGAGCGGCTCATGAAAATGGGCCCGGGCACGCCCGCGCCTCGCTGAGCGGCCTGCACACGCCGCCGTGGCCCCGCCGCGGCAAGGCGACGCGACCGCCTGCCCGGGGTACGCGGCGCCTCGCCCAGGGCGGGACACGTTTGCCGGCGATGGCCGAGCGGTTATCCTAGGCGCCAGACCCTTGTTTGGACGCCCTCCAGGAGCACCGCACCTTGACCCCGGAACTCACCCTCTACGATCTGGCCGGCGCGGATGCCGCGTTGCGCTTCAGCCCGCATTGCTGGAAGACGCACATGGCGCTGGCCCACAAGGGCCTGACAGCCGAGACCATCCCCTGGCGCTTCACCGAAAAGGAAGCCATCGGCTTCTCCGGCCAAAAGCTCGTGCCGGTGCTGGTGCACGGCGAGCACGTCGTGAGCGACTCCTGGCAGATCGCCTGCTACCTCGAAGACACGTTTCCCGAACGGCCCTCGCTCTTTGGCGGCGATCACGCCCGCCCGCTCAGTCAGTTCGTGAACGCGTGGGCCGACACCACGCTGGTGCCCGTGCTGGCACGCCTGCTGCTGCCCGAGATCCACGACCTGATCCACGACAAGGACAAGGACTACTTCCGTGCGACGCGCGAGAAGCGATTCGGCCGGCTCGAAGACCTGCCGGCCGGCTACGCGGACCGCATCGCCGAGCTGCGCGCCGCGCTGCTGCCCCTGCGCCAGACGCTGGGCAAGCAGCCCTATCTGGCAGGCAGCGCGCCCGGCTACGCGGATTATTCGGTCTTCGGGATGTTCATGTGGGCCCGTTGCACCAGCCCCTTGGCGCTGCTGGACGCGGATGACCCGGTGTACGCCTGGCGCGAGCGGCTGCTGGACGCATTCGGCGGACTGGCGCGCCGCGCGGCGGTGAGACCGGCGGCGCAGGCGGCCTGAGCGCGGCGCGGGGCGCGGGGCTTGACGCCGCGGGGCTTGACCCTTCAGGTCTTGAGCCGATAGCCCGTCTTGAAGATCCAGCGCACGCCCACCAGGCAGGCCAGCAGGAACGCCACCGTCATGCCCACGCTGATCTCGACGCTGACGTCGGAGACGCCAAAGAATGCCCAGCGAAAGCCGCTGACCAGATACACGACCGGATTGAACAGCGTGACGGTCTGCCAGAACGGCGGCAGCATGTTGATGGAATAGAACGTGCCGCCCAGGAAGGTCAGCGGCGTGATGATCATGAGCGGAATGATCTGCAGCTTTTCAAAGCCGTCGGCCCAGATCCCGATGATGAAGCCGAACAGGCTGAACGTCACGGCGGTCAACACCAGGAAGGACAGCATCCATAGCGGATGCGCCACCTCGAACGAGACGAACAGCCTTGCGGTCGCCAGCATGATGAGGCCCAGGATGATGGACTTGCTGGCCGCCGCCCCCACGTAGCCCATCAGGATTTCGACGTAGGAGATGGGCGCCGAGTGGATCTCGTAGATCGTGCCGGAAAAGCGCGGCATGTAGATGCCGAACGAGGCGTTGGCGACGCTTTGCGTCAGGAGCGACAGCATGATCATGCCCGGCACGATGAACGCGCCGTAGCTCACGCCGTCGATCTCGACCATGTGCGACCCGATGGCCGATCCGAACACGACGAAGTAGAGCGAGGTGGAAATCACCGGCGAGAGCACGCTTTGCATCAGCGTGCGCCAGGCGCGGGCCATTTCAAAGAGGTAGATGGCGCGTATGGCGTAGAAATTCATGATTGACCGTGCACCAGGCTGACGAAGATGTCCTCGAGCGAGCTTTCCGAGGTGTTGAGATCCGCGAATTCGATGTTCAGGCGGCTCAGGTCCTGCAGCAGCCGCGAGATGTCGCCGCCACGCTCGTTGTCGTAGGTATAGACGAGCTTGTAGCCGTCGGCGGACAGGTCGAGCTGGTAGGCGTCCAGCGCCGTCGGGATGCCCGGCAGCGGCGCCTTCAACGTCAGCGCGAGCTGGCGCTTGCCCAGCTTGGCCATGAGCGCGTTCTTTTCCTCGACCAGGATGATCTCGCCGCGGCGGATCACCCCGATCCGATCCGCCATCTCCTGGGCTTCCTCGATGTAGTGCGTGGTCAGGATGATGGTGACGCCGCTTTCGCGCAGCCGCCGCACCATTTCCCACATACCGCGCCGCAGTTCCACATCGACGCCCGCGGTCGGTTCGTCCAGGAACAGGATCGCCGGTTCGTGCGACAGCGCCTTGGCGATCATGACGCGCCGCTTCATACCGCCCGACAGCGCCATGATGCGGCTGTCCTTCTTGTCCCACAGCGACAGGTCGCGCAGGACCTTTTCGATGTAGGCGGGATCGGCCGGCTTGCCGAACAGGCCGCGGCTGAAGGTGACGGTGTTCCAGACGCTTTCGAAGGCGTCCGTGGAGATTTCCTGCGGCACCAGCCCGATCTTCGAGCGGGCCGCGCGAAAGTCCGTGACGATGTCGTGTCCGTCGGCCAGCACCGCGCCGTGGGTGGGATTGACGATGCCGCAGATGATGCTGATCAGCGTGGTCTTGCCCGCGCCGTTCGGCCCGAGCAAGGCAAAAATCTCGCCGCGCTGGATGTCCAGGCTGACGTTCTTGAGCGCCTGGAACCCCGACGCATATTGCTTGGATAAGCCTTGTACCGATATGACTGGCTGCACGCGAGCCCCCAACTTGACCATAGCCGGAGGATTTTACCCGCCGCGCAGCCCCCGCTTGTTCAACGTGGCGGAACGGTGTGTTTGGTTTTTGAGAAAACTAGAAGTCTTCGTCTTCTTGCACCTTGGGCATCAGGTAGGCCGTCAGCGCGCTGGACAGGCCGGCCATCACCCACAGGACAAAGAACGACACGGTGTAGAAACCCATCCGGCCCGTGGGGACATGTCCGAAGATGGTCACGTCCAGCGGGTCGATCAGGGCGAAGATCAGTGCGCTTCCCACGGCGGCGGCCAGAAAGGACGGCCACAGGATCCACATCAAAGATCGCAGTCCCATGCGTGAACTCCCCGGTTCAAGGTTTGGCGGCGGCCGGGCTGGCGTTCGGCGCCGCCCGGCCCTCGGCCGCGCTGGCCGCGACCTGTTCGATAACCAGTCCGCGCTTGACCACGCCCTCGCCGATGGGCTGGTCGGCAAACTGGGCCATGGCCAGATAGATCGTGATGAAGCAGCCCACCATCGCGGCGAACGGGCCGGCCATCAGGATCCACGGCCAGGGCTCGCGGTACCAGGGCTTGACGGGAGGGGCCGCATCCGCGGGGTCGAGGGTGATTCGTGCAGCGTTCATGAAGATATCCTTGTGGCGTTCAGGGCTAAGGGCCGCCCTACTCGGGCACATAGAAACTGGCGGGCTCGTCGGTTTCGACCGGCTGGTTGTCGCCGTCCTGCCCCCGGGCGCGCAGGGTGATGGGATGGGCGCCGGGCGTCGAGCCCGCCGGGGCGCGAATGACCATGGGCACCAGCTTGTTGGCGGCGGCTTCGACCTCGACCACGTCCGACCCCTGCTGGCCGGCCAGCACGGCCAGGTCCGGCATGCCCTCGGCCGACAGGCGCAGGCGCATCGGCACGTCCGACGTGTTGATGATCTGCAGCCGGTAGACGTTTTCGATCAGGCCGCCGGCAACCTCGCGGCCCAGCGCGCCGCGGTCCCGGATGACGTCGACGCGCAGCGGATTGCGCAGGGCCAGCGACACCACGAAGGCCACCGCCAGCGCCAGGATCAGCGTGCCGTAGACCAGGACGCGCGGCCGCAGCAGGTGCGACCGTGCGCTCTTGGTGGACAGGCCATCCAGCATGGCGCGCTCGGACGTATAGCGGATGAGGCCCGGCTCGTACTGCATCTTGTCCATCACCTGCTCACAGGCATCAATGCACGCGCCGCAGCCAATGCACATGTACTGCAGGCCGTCGCGGATGTCGATGCCGGTCGGACAGACCTGCACGCACAGGCTGCAGTCGACACAGTCGCCCAGCCCCGCGGCCTTGTGGTCCACCTTGCGCGAGCGGCTGCCGCGCGGATCGCCGCGGCGCTTGTCGTAGGTGACCACGAAGGTGTCCGGGTCGACCATCACGCTCTGGAAGCGGGCGTACGGGCACATGTACTTGCACACCGATTCGCGCATGAAGCCGGCGTTGCCCCAGGTCGCAAAGCCGTAGAACAGCATCCAAAACCACTGCCAGCCGCCAAGTTGCAGGGCGAACAGTTCGTGCCCCAGCTCGCGGATGGGCGCGAAATAGCCGATGAAGGTCGAGCCCGTCCACCACGCCAGCGCGATCCAGAGGAAATGCTTGGTGAATTTCAGGCGGAACTTGTGCCAGGACCAGGGCGATTCATCCAGGCGGATGCGCGCGATGCGGTCGCCTTCGACCTTGCGCTCGATCCACATGAAGATTTCGGTGTAGACGGTCTGCGGACAGGCGTAGCCGCAGAACAGACGCCCGGCCACGGCGGTGAAAAGGAACAGCGCCAGCGCGGAGATGACGAGCAGCACGGCAAGATACACGACGTCCTGCGGCCACAGCACCAGGCCAAAGAGATAGAACTTGCGCGCCCCCAGGTCGAACAGGACGGCCTGGCGGCCGTTCCATTGCAGCCAGGGCAGGCCGTAGAAAATGAGCTGGGTAAGGAAGACGAACGCGATGCGCCAGCGGGCGAAGATGCCGCTGACGGATCGCGGATAGATCTTGCTGCGCACCCCCGCCAGCGTCTGTTCCAGGGTCTCCTGGCCCGGACGCGGCGGCCGCGTATGCGGCCGCCAGGGCGGCGGGTCACCGCCAGGCGAACTGCCGCCGACGCTTGCGGTTGACCCATCATTCATTTGCTGCTCCGTACGGTAAGTGCTGGCGGTATGGGGGGCCGCCGCGCGGCCCCCCACCTACGTGCCGCGGTTTCACTGCTGGGCGGCGCCGGCGTCGGCGGGCGCCGCGGCGGCCTGCTTCTGCGGCTCGGCCTTGTTGGAAAGACCCCAGACCCAAGCCGTCAGGATCTTGATCTGCTCCGGCGTCAGGACGTGTTCGTGCGCCGGCATGCGGTTTTCGCGGCCGTCGAGAATGGTCTTGACGATGGTCGCCTCCGAACTGCCATACAGCCAGACGTCGTCCGTCAGGTTGGGCGCGCCCATGAGCGGGTTGCCCTTGCCATCGACACCGTGACAGGCCACGCAGAAGTTGGCGAACTCGCGCTTGCCGCGGAACACGCGCACCGGATCGGCCGTCAGGCCCGACAGCGAACGCACGTATTGCGCGATGTCGCCGGCCATCTTGGGATCGATCGAGTCCTTCCAGGGCGGCATCACGCCAAGGCGCCCTTCCTTGATGGTCTGCATGATGGTCTCGGGCGAACCGCCATGCAGCCAGTCGCCGTCCGCCAGGTTGGGAAAGCTGGGGCCGCCCTTGGCATCGGAACCGTGGCACTGCGCGCAGGTGTTCAGGAAGAGGCGCTGGCCGATTTCTCGCGCGCCCGGATCCTGCGCGATCTGCGGGACCGACATGGTCTCGAAGCGCGCATAGATGGGGCGAACCGCTTCGGCCATCTTGGCCTGTTGCTGCGCCACTTCCTGCGCGCTGCTGAAGCCCAGCTTGCCCTGGTAGGCGCCCAGCCCCGGCATCAGGAACAGATAGCCCAGCGCGAACACGCAGGCCAGCAGGTACATCCAGGTCCACCAGGTGGGGACCGGATTGTTGAGCTCGGTCAGGTCGCCGTCCCAGACATGGCCGGTGTCCTCGACCTGGCCGTTGGCCGGCATCGCGCTGAGCCAGCGGCGCTGCGTGTACAGCAGCCACACGCACCACACCACCCCGCCCACCGCGACGATCGCGATGAAATACCCCCAGAAGCTATTGACGAAATCGCTCATGACCGATTCGCTCCATCTTGTTGTGCCTGACCGAATTCATCGGGCAGTGCGAACGGCAGCATGGCCGATTCGCGGTTGGCGCCCTGGCGGCCGCGCGAGCAGGCCCACCAGACGATGCCGAAAAAGGTTGCCATCGAGATGGCGGTGATGATTGCGCTTAGGTAGGCGACCATGGTCAGCCTCCCGTGGCCGCTTGCGCGGCAGGCTGCACGGCGGACTGCCGGGCCTTCTTGGCTTCTTCGGCCTTCTTGGCCTCTTCGGCCTGCTTGGCAAGCTGCGCCTTGCGCACACCCACGCCCAGCCCTTGCAGGTAGGCCACGAGCGCGTCTTCTTCCGTCTTGCCCTCGATCGCCTTGGGCGCCGCGGCGATTTCCTCGTCGGTGTACGGCACGCCCAGGGCGCGCAGGGCGCGCATGCGCTGGTCCACGTTCTGGCCCGTGAGGACCGTCTTTTCCAGCCAGGGATAGGCGGGCATGTTGGATTCCGGCACCACCTTGCGCGGATCGCGCAGGTGGATGCGGTGCCAATCGTCGGAATATCGCTCGCCCACGCGCGCCAGGTCGGGACCGGTACGCTTGGAGCCCCACAGGAAGGGGTGATCGAAGACCGATTCCGCGGCGACCGAGTACGACCCGTAGCGCTGGACTTCCGCAGCCAGCGTACGCACCTGCTGCGAGTGACAGCCCACGCAGCCTTCGCGGATGTAGACGTCGCGGCCCATCAGCCTCAGCGGGCTGTAGGGTTCGACGCCGGCCACGGGCTGGGTGGTGCTGTGCTGGAAGAACAGCGGGATGATCTGGACCAGGCCCGCGAAGGAGACCACCAGGATGCTGGCGATGATCATCCAGCCGATGTTCTTCTCGAGGGTCTGATGGGAAAAGAAGCCATGATTCTTGTTGGCCATGATGTCCTCGTCAGGCAGTGGCCGGCACGGCGGTCGCGGGAACCGGCGCACGCGCGGCTTGGGGTTCGTCTTGCGGAATGGCGGGGTTGACCGACTGCGCGCCGCGCACCGTCTTCCACACGTTCCAGGCCATGACGAACACACCGCACAAGAACAGGGTTCCACCCAGCAAACGGATCAGGTAGTACGGAACGCGCGTCTTCAGTTCCTCGACGAAGCTGTAGACCAGGGTGCCGTCCGGGGCCGTGTCGCGCCACATCAGGCCCTGCTGCACGCCGGCGATCCACATGGCCGCGATGTACAGCACCACGCCGATGGTCGCGATCCAGAAGTGCAGCTCGATGGCCTTGACGCTGTACATCTTTTCGCGGCCGTACAGGCGCGGGATCAGGTAGTAGAGCGAACCGAAGGAGATCATGGCGACCCAGCCAAGCGCGCCGGAGTGCACGTGGCCGATGGTCCAGTCCGTGTAGTGCGACAGCGAGTTCACCGTGCGGATCGACATCATCGAGCCTTCGAAGGTGGACATGCCGTAGAACGACAGCGCGGTCACCATGAACTTCAGGATGGGATCGGTGCGCAGCTTGTACCAGGCGCCCTGCAAGGTCATGATGCCGTTGATCATGCCGCCCCACGACGGCGCCAGCAGGATCAGCGAGAACGTCATGCCCAGCGACTGGGTCCAGTCAGGCAGCGACGTGTACAGCAGGTGGTGCGGACCCGCCCACATGTACGTGAAGGCCAGCGCCCAGAAGTGGACGATGGACAGGCGGTACGAGTAGATGGGGCGGCCGGCCTGCTTGGGCACGAAGTAATACATCATGCCCAGGAAGCTGGTCGTCAGGAAAAAGCCCACCGCATTGTGGCCGTACCACCACTGCACCATGGCGTCCTGCACGCCCGCGTAGGCGGAGTAGGACTTCCACAGCGTCACCGGCATCTCGATGTTGTTGAAGATGTGCAGGATGGCGATGGTGAGGATGTACGAGCCGAAGAACCAGTTGGCCACGTAGATGTGCTTGGAACGGCGCTTGATGATGGTGCCGAAGAACACGATGGCGTAGGCGACCCAGACCAGGGTGATCAGGATGTCGATGGGCCATTCGAGTTCGGCGTATTCCTTGCTGCTGGTAAAGCCCATGGGCAAGGTGATCGCGGCTGCGACGATGACGGCCTGCCAGCCCCAGAACGTGAAGGCGGCGAGCTTGTCGCAGAACAGGCGCGCCTGACAGGTGCGCTGCACGACGTAGTACGACGTCGCGAAAAGTGCGCTGCCGCCGAAGGCGAAGATCACGGCGTTGGTGTGCAGCGGGCGCAGGCGGCCGTAGCTGAGCCATGCGGTGTCGAAATTCAACTGAGGCCAAATAAGCTGCGCGGCCAGAAACACGCCCACAGCCATGCCGACTATGCCCCAGACTACCGTCATGAGCGCGAACTGCCTCACGACCTTGTAGTTGAAGGTATCGGACTTGCTTGCGATTGCGGCGCAATCGTTCATCACCCTTCCCCTAAAGTAACAAGAACTTCCAGGCTTCGATGATGGGACTAGTCACAGGAGTCGGCGTTGATTTGGATCAACCGGGATGCGACGCCCCGAACTTCGGCGCATAACCGCAACGCTTGAAGGGGTATCGAGGTGGCGCAGCGGCGTTTCCGGCGCCGCGCAGACGCTTCAGCGGCGGCCCGCGGCGGCGCTGTCGTCGTCGCGCAGGATGGCGGTGCCGGCATCCTCGGTATCGTCGTACTGGCCGTTGAAAACCGCCCACCACAGCGACACGCCGATCGCCAGCACGAAGAGCAGCGACAGCGGCAGGAGCAGATAGAGAATGGTCACGGCGCCGCTCCGAGCGCGGCGCCCGGCGCCACGCTGTCCGACCAGTCGCGGCGGCACAGGCGCCACGAGTTGTAGGCAACCGCCAGCGACGACAGCAGCATGGTGATCGCGGCCAGCCAGGGCGTGACCCATCCGGCGAGCGCCAGCGGCGTCATCAGCAGATGCCAGACCAGCGAGCCGTACAGGTTCTGCCGCGCCTTGCGCCGGGCCTCGGCGAGCAGGGCATCCAGCGCCGCGTCCGGCAGGTCCGGATGCGCCGCCAGCGCGCTGTGCGCGGAGGCCATCGCGGTGGGCACGGCCATGGACATGGCGCAGGGACAGCTCATGACCAGCAGCGCCACCATCACGGGGATGCTGTGGGCCGGGTCGATGTAGGCCCAGCCCGCCGCGGCGGCCAGCGCCAACGCGACCTGGATCATGACGAAACGCGACGCCACGCGGTCGGCGCGCGCGCCCAGCCGCAGCCGTTGTTCTTCCACGCGGGCGTGTCGGCGGCCCGCCGACCCCGCGCCGCCGAAGGACTGGCGCGCGCACAGTTCGAGGTAACGCGCGGTCAGCAGAAACGCCACGAACATCGTGACCGAATCGAAATAGACTTCGCCCCGGCCGGTCCATGTGGCGAGGACGCTGGGAATGAAGGCGGCGACGATGCCCAGCGCCACCGGCACGTCCATGCCCGCGCGCCCCGCGCGCAGATTGGCGCCGGCATGGCGCCAGATGGGCCATGCCGAATACAGCACGACCGGCACCGTCAGCGCAAAGCTGGCCCAGTTCATGAGGACGATGGCCCAGTCCAGGGTCTCGAGCGCATCCGCCGGCATGCTTTCGTGGCGCAGATAACCCGGCCACGCGAACATCATGACCTGCATCATCGCCAGCCAGGCGAGCGACAGGCGCACCAGCGCATGGCGGCGCTGCTGGCGGTCGGCATCGGGCAAGTTGGCCGGGACGGCGAAAATCGATTTGGCTCGCATGTGCCGATGGTAGCCAGCCCGGGTCCCGGGCGTCTTGATCTGAATCAAGGCGCCCGGGGCGATTTGCCGGCGCCCCGGGGGTCGATGCACCGGGGGCCGACGCACCGGGTGTCGACTCACCGCGAGCCGGGACGCCGCCCCATCCGTCCGGCCATGACCGATCTGGCCGGTGGCGTGCGCGGCTTGCGGCTGATACAAAATCATTCTGATGCCCCGCAATTATTTTCCGAGGGGCCTGGCAGGCCTGGGCGCCGCGCTCTGGCCGCGTGTGCACGAACAAGGGGCCACGGTGACGTATCACCGGGCCCACGGTATGTGGAAGACCACCATGCGATGGCCCAATGGCGTTTTCGTAACCGGCACCGACACCGGTATCGGCAAGACCCTGGTGTCGGCGATCCTGGCGCGCGCCTGGAACGCCGACTACTGGAAACCGGTGCAGACCGGCGTGGCCGAGGAACCCGGCGACACGGACACCGTGGCGCAACTGGCCCGCCTGCCGCCGCAGCGGCTTCACCTGCCCGCCTACGTGCTGGAGGCGCCGCTGTCGCCTTGGGCGGCCGCCACCCTGGAAGACACGGTGGTCGACGCCACCAGCATCGTGCCGCCCGCGACGCGCGCCCCGCTGATCGTGGAAGGCGCCGGCGGCCTGTACGACCCCATCGACGACACGCACATGATGATCGACCTGATCGCGCGGCTGGGCATGCCGGTGGTGCTGGCGGCGCGCAGCGGGCTGGGCACCATCAACCACACCCTGCTCAGCCTGGAAGCGCTTCGGCGGCGCGGCATTCCGGTGCTGGGCGTGGTGATGAGCGGACCGCCGTCGGCGGGCAACAAGGAAGCGATCGAGCGCTTCGGCGGCGTGCGCGTGCTGGCCGAGATCCCGCCGCTGCCGCGCGTCGACGCCGAGGCCGTGGACGCGCTGGCGCGGGACATCGCGCCGCTGGCCGAATGCCTCGCGGCACTGGACGGTGCGCCGGCCGAAGCGGGTTGAGCGCGCAGCGACAAGCAGACTGCGGCAACTACGTTCTTGCCAATTTTTGCCAAGCCTCCTAAGCTATGGCGATGGGCACCATGAACATTTCTTTGCCGGACTCGCTGAAATCCTTCGTTGACGAACAGGTCACCGAGCGGGGCTACAGCACGAGCAGCGAGTACGTCCGCGAACTCATCCGCAAGGACCAGGATCGGCTCCAGCTCCGAGGGCTGCTGCTGGCGGGCGCCTCGTCCGAACAGGCTGCCCCGGTCGACGCCGCTTATTTCGCCGGCCTGCGAGCCCGCGCCAGTAAGAATTCGGGCCCCGACTCCCAAGCGTGAAGGTCAAACCCGTCATCCCGCGTGTGCAGGCGAACGCGGATATCGACACCGCGATAGCGTATTACCTGAGCACGGCGTCCGAGCAGATTACGCTCGGGTTCATCGAGGCCCTGGAACGGGCGTACCTGCATCTCGCCCGCCACCCCGCGACAGGATCCATCCAATACGCGCTGGAACTGAACCTGCCCGGCCTGCGCTCCTGGCCGTTGACTCGCTACCCCTATCTGGTCTTCTACGTGGAACACCAGGACCATATCGATGTCTGGCGCATCCTCCATCAGCAACGGGACATCCCCGCGTGGCTGGAAGGCCCCGGCGCGGTGTAAATGCCACGCCGGGCAGGCCGGGACCCGCGCGCTCACTGCCGCGCCATGTCGATGAACGCCCGCAGCGCCGACGACACCCTGCGCTGCTTCGGGTAATACAGCATGAAGCCGGGGATCGTCTGGCACCAGTCGTCCAGCAGCCGCACCAGCGTGCCCGCCGCAAGCTGGGCGGTCACGTAGTTCTCCGGCACATAGCCGATGCCGATGCCGTCGGTGGCGGCGCGCACCTCGGCGTGGACGTCGCTCAGGGCGATGCGCCCGGGGAAGTCGAATTCCAGCGTCTCGCCGTCCTTCGTGAACGCCCACTTGAAATAGCGTCCGCTGGGAAAGCGGTAGCGGATGCATTCGTGATGCATCAGGTCTGCGGGATGCTGCGGCGGTTCGCGCCCTTGCAGGTAGCCGGGCGAGGCCACCACCACCGAACGCAGCGGCGGGCCGATGGGCACCGCCACCATGTCCTCGGGCACCGCTTCCAGCAGCCGCACGCCCGCGTCATAGCCCGATCCCACGATATCGACGAAGCTGTCGTCTTCGCCGATTTCCAGGCGGATGTCCGGATAAGCCGCGAGGAATCGCGCCGCCATGGGCATCAGCAGCAGGTACGAGGCCGCGCGCGAGGTATTGATGCGCAGCGTGCCGGCGGCCGCGCCGCGGAAGTGGTTCATTTCGTCCAGCGCATCGCCCAGGTCATGCAGCACGGGCTGCAGACGTTCGGCCAGGCGCTGGCCAGCGTCGGTCAGCGCCACGCTGCGCGTCGTCCGGTTGAACAGGTTCACGCCCAGACGTTCTTCCAGGTTGCGGATGGCGTAGCTGACCGCCGACGTGGACAGGCTCAGTTCCTCGCCGGCCTTGCGAAAGCTGGCGAGCCGGGCAACGGCCGAGAAGGCGGCCAGGTGGGACAGGTTGTCGAGCGGCATGATTATGCAAATTCATTCAATAAATCATGCCGAAATTCTAGCTTGAACGCCCACAGGGGCCGATTTATTGTTGCCGCCTGCTCAACAAATTCGCAAGAGGCCGTCATGATCCAAGCCCAAGGCTACGCCGCCCACAGTGCCGACACTCCCCTGGTCCCCTTCAGTTTCACCCGCCGCGAACCGGGCGATGACGATGTGCTGATCGACATCCTGTACAGCGGCATCTGCCATTCGGACCTGCACCAGGCGCGCGGGGACTGGGGCAATTCCATGTATCCCATGGTGCCGGGCCACGAGATCGTCGGCCGCATCGCGCAGGTCGGCAAGAACGTCTCCCGGTTCAAGGTGGGCGATTACGCCGGCGTGGGCTGCATGGTCGACTCGTGCCGCCACTGCAAGGCCTGCCGCCTGAACCTGGAGCAGTACTGCGAGGAAGGCGCCACCCTGACGTACAACGACAAGGCGCGCGGCAGCGACCAGCTCACCTTTGGCGGCTATTCCGACCGCATCGTGGTGCGCGAGCATTTCGCCGTGAAGGTGTCCGACACCCTGGACCTCAAGGCCGTGGCGCCGCTGCTGTGCGCCGGCATCACCACGTATTCGCCGCTGCGCCACTGGAAGGTCGGCCCCGGCATGAAAGTCGGCGTCATCGGGCTGGGCGGCCTGGGCCACATGGGCGTGAAGTTCGCGCACGCCATGGGCGCGCACGTCGTGATGATCACCACCTCCGCCGACAAGGCGCGCGACGCGAAACGCCTGGGCGCGGACGAGGTTCTGGTCTCGCGCGACGCCGACGCCATGGCGGCCCACGCCAACTCCTTCGACTTCCTGCTGAACACCGTCCCCGTCAGCCACGACGTCAATCCCTACATGGCGCTGCTTGCGCTGGACGGCACCATGGCGCTGGTGGGCGCGCTGACGCCGCTGGATCCGATCCCTGGCGCCAACCTGATCATGGGCCGCAAATCGCTGGCCGGCTCGGCGATCGGCGGCATGGCGGAAACGCAGGAGATGATGGATTTCTGCGCCGAGCACGGCATCGTCAGCGACGTGGAGATCGTGCCGATCCAGGCCGTCAACGAGGCCTACGAGCGCCTGGTGAAAAACGACGTGAAGTACCGCTTCGTGATCGACATGGCGACCCTGAAGGACACGCGCGCCGCGGCGTAGCGGGCGGGTGCGCGGCCGGGCGGTACAAAAAAAGAGGGTGCCCGCAGGCACCCTGAATCCACCCTACAACAGCACCTGCAACTACACACCTGCAAACCGCAGTCAACAGCAGAAGAACGGCGGCCGGCGTTTCGCGAAACGGGCCGGGGCGGCCTGCCCCGGCCGCCGGGCGCCGCCGGCTTTACGCCGCCTTCTGCGACTTGCCGTGTTCGAACTGCGCTTCTTCCGTCGAGCCGGTCAGCGCGGTCGTGGACGACTTGCCGCCTTCGATCGTCTGGGTCACGGCGTCGAAGTAGCCCGTGCCCACTTCGCGCTGGTGCTTCACGGCGGTGAAGCCCATTTCGGCGGCGGCGAATTCCTTCTGCTGCAATTCCACGAAAGCGCTCATCTGGCGGCGGGCGTAGCCGTGGGCCAGCTCGAACATGCCGTAGTTCAGCGCGTGGAAACCGGCCAGCGTGATGAACTGGAACTTGTAGCCCATGGCGCCCAGCTCGCGCTGGAACTTGGCGATGGTGCCGTCGTCCAGGTTCTTCTTCCAGTTGAAGGACGGCGAGCAGTTGTAGGCCAGCAGCTTGCCCGGGAACTGGCGATGGATGGCGTCCGCGAACTTGCGGGCGTATTCCAGGTTGGGCGTGGAGGTTTCGCACCAGATCAGGTCGGCGTACGGGGCGTAGGCCAGGCCGCGCGAGATGGCCTGGTCAATGCCGGCGCGGGTGCGGAAGAAGCCTTCCACGGTGCGCTCGCCGGTGATGAACGGGCGGTCGTTCTCGTCCACGTCGCTGGTCACCAGGTCGGCCGCGTCGGCGTCGGTGCGCGCCAGCAGCACGGTCGGCGTGCCCATCGTGTCGGCGGCCAGACGGGCCGACACCAGCTTGGACACGGCTTCGCGGGTCGGGACCAGCACCTTGCCGCCCATGTGGCCGCACTTCTTCACGGACGCAAGCTGGTCTTCGAAGTGCACGCCCGAGGCGCCGGCCTCGATCATGGCCTTCATCAGTTCATAGGCATTGAGCACGCCGCCAAAGCCGGCTTCTGCGTCCGCCACGATGGGCGCGAAGAAGTCGATGTAGCCTTCGTCGCCGGGGTTCTTGCCTTCCATCCACTGGATCTGGTCGCAGCGCGTCAGCGAATTGTTGATGCGGCGAACCACCTGGGGCACCGAGTTGGCGGGATAGAGCGACTGGTCGGGATACATTTCGCCGGCCAGGTTGGCGTCACCGGCGACCTGCCAACCGGACAGGTAGATGGCCTTCAGGCCAGCCTTGACCTGCTGCATGGCCTGGTTGCCGGTCAGGGCGCCCAGCGAGTTCACGAAGGGTTCGCTGTGCAGCAAATCCCAGAGGCGGGTGGCGCCGCGGCGGGCCAGCGTGTGTTCGACGCTGATTGAGCCGCGCAGGCGGATGACGTCTTCGGCGCTGTAGTCGCGCTTGATGCCTTGCCACCGGCTGTTTTCAGCCCAGTCTTTTTGCAGGTTGCGGATTTCGGTTTCGCGATTGCTCATTGTGATGCTCCTGGTCAGTGATGTGAGAACGATTGGAACTTCAGAGAACGTCTTGGAACTTCAAAAACGATTCGCGTCTGGCGTTGCGTGAATCGTTGGAGAAAGTCTATGCCTCTGCTGCGGAGCAATGTGATGGCAAGTCTTATAGAAGACAAAAAATCTTCGCTATAAAAATCAATAGGTTGCGAAGACGATTTTGTATAATGAAACGCGATTGTCGTTTGTGAAATGGCGTGGCGCTGCTGCGCAGCAGGCGCTTTCACAATACGAGGGTTACATTTCACATCGCGGAAATTCGGGCCTTTTCCAAGCGCCTACAATGCCGTCATCCTCCCGGACTCCCCTTCTTTGCTATGACCCTGTCTCACGGCCCGCTCGGGCAGAGCGTGGCCTATGCCTCGCAATACGATCCCTCGCTGCTTTTTCCCATCGCGCGTGCGCACAATCGCGCGGCGCTGAATCTGCGCGACGACAACCTGCCCTTCAAGGGCGTGGATCTGTGGAACGCCTATGAACTGTCGTGGCTGGACGCCAAGGGCAAACCGCGCGTCGCCATGGCGACGTTTTCGGTGCCGGCCGACAGCCCCAACATCATCGAATCCAAGTCGTTCAAGCTGTATTTGAATTCGTTCAACCAGACCCGCCTGGTGAATTCGGCCGCCCTGCGCGGCCGGCTGGAGCGCGACCTGAGCGCGGCCGCCGGCGCGCCGGTCGGGCTGGACTTCTTCCTGCCGCAGCGCTTTGCCGAGTTGCAGATGGGCGAGATGGACGGCATCTATATCGACAAGCTGGATATCGAGATCGACACCTACGAGCCCGCGCCCGAGCTGCTGCGCACCCGGCCGGGCGACGTGGTCGAGGAGACGCTGGCCTCGCGGCTGCTGAAATCGAACTGTCCCGTGACCGGCCAGCCCGACTGGGCCACGGTCCAGATCCGCTACCGCGGCGCCCCGATCGACCGCGAATCGCTGCTGCGGTATGTGGTGTCGTTCCGCCAGCACGCGGAATTCCACGAGCACTGCGTCGAACGCATCTTCAGCGACATCATGCAGGCCTGCGGCCCCGAGCAATTGACGGTGTATGCGCGCTATACGCGCCGAGGCGGGCTGGACATCAACCCGTGGCGCAGCAATTTCGAGGCCGCGCCGCCGGCGGACAGGCGGACCGTCCGCCAGTAAGGCAGGCCCCGCCCAGCCAGACGGCCGCCCGAAGGGGCGGCCGCGTTGTTTTTACTTGAGGAACGGCTCGGGCCGCGGGGTGTCGTCTTCGGACGGCGGCAGCACGGGGTATTGGATGACCGGCTGGTCGCCCGTGAGCGTCTTCAGGAAGGCCACGATCTGGCCGTTCTCTTCGGGCGTGAACGTGCGGCCCAGTTGCAGGCGGCCCATGACGTCCACGGCCTGCGTCAGCGTCGCCGCTTCGCCGTCGTGGAAGTACGGGTAGGTCAGGGCAACATTGCGCAGCGTCGGCACCTTGAAGTTGAAGCGATCGGCGTCCTTGCCCGTGACCGCGGCGCGGCCTTCGGCCTTGTTCTCGGTGACGTAGGGCGTGACCAGGCCCATCTTCTGGAACGAGTTGCCGCCCACCGCCACGCCGTTGTGGCAGGCCACGCAGCCGCTGTTCTTGAAGAGCGCATAGCCGGCCGCTTCGCGCACGGTCAGCGCCTTCTCGTCGCCCTTGAGCCACTGGTCGAAGCGCGAGTTCGGCGTGACCAGCGTTTCCTCGAAGGCGGCCAGCGCGCTGGTCACCTCGCCGATGGTGATCTGGTCCTTGCCAAAGACCTGCTTGAACTCGGCGCGATAGGCCGGGATGGAGTTGAGCACCTGCACCGCCAGTTCGTGCGACGAGGCCATTTCCATCGGGTTCTCGATCGGGCCGCCCGCCTGCTCGCGCAGGTCCTTGGCGCGGCCGTCCCAGAACTGGGCGATGTTCAGGCTGGCATTGAGCACGGTCGGCGAGTTGATGCCGCCCTGCTGCCATTTATGGCCGATGGACGCCTTCAGATTGTCCGAGCCGCCCATGGCGAGGTTGTGGCAGGAATTACAGGAGATCGCGCCGGAACGCGACAGGCGGGGATCGAAAAAGAGCTTCTTGCCCAGTTCGACCTTGCCCGGGTTCTGGACCACGGCGGGTTGGATTGGCTGGATGGGTTCCTGCGAGGCGCTCCGGGCCTGCCCTGCCCACAGCGCCATGACGATGCCCGCCGCCAGCAGCATGCTTTGCTTTCTCATTTGCTTCTCCTGTGAATAACCTGTTCATGCTCAGGGTTATTACAGCGAGCAAGCGCCGCGGCGGCCTTGCGGGGCGTCAAGCCGCGCCGGCCGCCGCCTGCGGGCAAAACTGAAGTTTGACCGCGCGCAAGACAACGCCCGCGCGGGCGGCGCGGGCGGAGGTCAGGCGTCAGCAGTCAGGGGCGGGGTGTCGGGCGTGCGGTGCCTGACGTCGGGCGTCAGGATCGCGCCATCGCCGCAGGCGCCGGCGGTTCGGCGCGGCGCGCCTGCACCGCGATCCACTGGGCCAGGAATGCCGCGACCGCGAACGCGACGCCTGCGCCCACCCACGGGCCCTGGCGCAGCCCGGCGTCCAGCAGCAGGCCAAAGGCCAGCGGCCCCAGGGCCGAGCCCACGTCCATGCCGGAGTACACCAGGCCGTAGACCGATCCGGTCGACCCTTTGGGCGTCACGCGGCGGATCAGCATGTCGCGCGACGGCGCGGCCACGCCCGAGCAAAAGCCCGCCAGGCCGACGACGGGCGCGGCCAGCACCGCGGGCACCATACCCAGCGCCAGCACAACCAGCGTCAAGCCCGCCAGGATCAGCGCCACCATGACGGTGCGCTCGGTGCGCGGATTGGCCGACACCAGGAAGCCGCCCGCCGCCATGCCCACGGCCGAGGCGACCATATAGCCCGACAGTGCGGAGCTGGCGGTGACCTTGGACAGGTCGTAAAGCTGGCCCAGCAGCGGAATCGTGTAGTTCTGCACCGACGACAGCGCGATCGACGTGCAGGCAAAGAACAGGAAGGCGCCCCACAAGGCGGGGCGGGACAGCAGCGCGGTCAGCGTGGCCAGCACGCCCTCCTGCGGCTTGGCGGCGGGCTTCGCCGCACTGCCCGCGTCCCGGGCGTCGTCCCGGGCATCGGCCGGCGACGGACCGCCCAGCAGGTCGCGTCCCAGCACCGTCAGCAGCAGCACCAGCGCCACCAGACCGGCGGCGCTATAGGCCGCGACGCGCCAGTTGGCGAGCAGCGTGATGGTCGTGATGAAGACCGGCGTGAGCGCCCAGCCGAGGTTGCCGGTCAATCCGTGCGTCGAGAACGCATGGCCCAACCGCGGCGCGGTGATGCGATGGTTGATGATGGAATAGTCCGCCGGGTGGAAGACCGAGTTGCCGATGCCGCCCACGACGGCCGCGGCCATCAGCATGGCGTAGCCGGTGGCCGACCCGATCAGCACGCCCGACAGCACGAAGCAGCCCAGGCCGAACCACAGCACCGGGCGCGCGCCGATCCGGTCGACCACGAAGCCCGAGGAGGCCTGGCCGATGCCGGACACCACGTAAAAGGTGGACACCAGCAGGCCCAGCCGGGCGAAGTCCAGCCCGAATTCCAGGCCCAGCGCGCCGTAGAGGGACGGCAGCACGAGCTGGAAGAAGTGGGACGAGGCATGCGCCACGCCGATGAGCAGGATGATTTTCCAATCGCGCCGGCGTACGGCGGCATCCGAGAGCAAAGTGTTGGCGGCGGTGGCGGTGTTCATTGCAAAAAGCCGCGGGGACGCGGCAGGATGCGCTCCGCCAGGGGCGGACCGCGGGTTGTCTCCGGCGACGCGCGGACTTGCGCCCGGGCGTCGTGTTCGTGGCGATCGTGGCGCGCGCGCCGTGCCGGATCGAGCCGGCGTATCGCTCTTGGATCGGTGTTACAGGGCCTTTTCGCGAATGGCGGGCCAGGCGCGCTGCAGGTAATACAGCATCGACCAGACCGTCAGCACCGCCGCGACGATGATCAGGATGTCGCCCAGCAGCTTCGTGTTGACGCCGTAGATCGACTGGTTGTACAGCAGGCACGGAATGGCGATCATCTGCGCGGCCGTCTTGAACTTGCCCAGCCGGTGCACGGCCACGCTGGCGCTGGCGCCGATCTTGGCCATCCATTCGCGCAGGGCGGAAATCGTGATTTCGCGGCCGATGATGATCAGGGAGATGAAGGCGTCGACCCGGCTGAGGTCGAGCAGCACGATCAGGGCGGCGCAGACCATGAGCTTGTCGGCCACCGGGTCGAGGAATGCGCCAAATGCCGACGTCTGGTTCCAGCGCCGGGCGAGCCAGCCGTCGAACCAGTCGGTCAGGGCGGCGATGATGAAGGCCCATGCGGCCAGGGTGTCGCGCGTCGGGACAGCCATCCAGCTTTCGGGCAGGTAGAACAGCCCGACCACCAGCGGAATCATGGCGATGCGCAGCCACGTCAGGATTATGGGAACGTTAATTGGCATAGTGTCCGTATGCTAACAGCTAGAGCCCACCCCCGAAGCGCCTTTGGCGCTTCCCCCTCAAGGGGGCGCCTCTGCGGACCGGCGGAGCCGGATCCGCGCGGCCCGGATTGCTTGTAGGGGCGAGGGTCTGGGATTTGGAAGAGTTCCGTGCGAGGGGACTGCGTGGGTTGAATTGTATGTCCCGCTTGCCTTGTAAAGGCCTGCGTGCCCGGTATGGACTTGTCCGGCTGGGAGGACGGCACGGGTGAATTCGCAAATATGAATTGCCGGAGGGCGCGGGGTTGAGGCATCTGGTTTGCTGGCTTCAGCGCAGCGCCTCGTAAATGCGGATCGCCAGGTCCTGGGAAATGCCGTCCACCGACGCCAGGTCTTCGATGCTGGCGCGGGCGACGCCGGAGAAGCCGCCGAAGCGGGCCAGGAGGCGTTGGCGGCGGCGGGCGCCGACGCCTTCGATTTCTTCCAGGCGCGAGACGTTGCGGGTCTTGGCGCGGCGGGCGCGCATGCCGGTGATGGCGAAGCGGTGGGCTTCGTCGCGCACCTGGGCGATCAGCATCAGGGCGGCGGACTCGCCGCCCAGGGCCACCGGCGGGCGGCCGTCGGCAAAGACCAGGGTTTCCAGGCCGACCTTGCGCCCTTCCCCCTTGGCCACGCCCACCAGCGTCTGGATGTCCAGGCCCAACTCCGCGAACACCTGGCGCGCGACTTCGACCTGGCCCTTGCCGCCGTCGATGAGGACAAGCCCGGGCATTTGCGCGTCGCCGTCCGCCACCTTGGCGAAGCGGCGCGTCAGCACCTGGCGCATCGCCGCGTAGTCGTCGCCCGGGGTGATGCCGGCGATGTTGTAGCGCCGGTACAGCGAGGGCTGCATGTCGTGGTGTTCGAAGACCACACAGGACGCCTGGGTCGCTTCGCCCGCGGTGTGGCTGATGTCAAAGCATTCGATGCGCAGCGCGTCGAGCGCGGCTTCATCCGTGTCCAGGTCCAGGGCTTCGGCCAGCGCCAGCGTGCGGGCCGCGCGGGCGCCGGATTCGGTCAGCGCGCGGGCCAGCGCCATCTCGGCGTTCTTGGTGGCCTGCTCCAGCCACGACCGGCGGGTGCCCTGCGGCCGCGTCAGCACCCGCGACGGCCGGCCGCCCGACTGCTCGACCAGCAGCGCGATCAACTCGGGATCGGGCAAGGTGTGGGAACAGACCAGGATGGGGGGCATCGCGTTGTCGGTGTAATGCTGCGCCACGAAGGCTTCCAGCACCTGCGGCGCGGCCTCGCCCTCGGCGTGCGAGGGAAAGAACGGCTTGTCGCCGAGGTGGCGGCCGCCGCGCACCATCGCCAGGTTGACGCAGACCTTGCCGCCGGCAATGGCCACCGCAATGATGTCCGTGTCTTCGCCGCTGACGTTTTCCATGGTCTGCTGGTGCAGCACGCGCGCCAGCGAACCCATCTGGTCGCGCAGCGCGGCGGCTTCCTCGAACCGCAGTTCGCTGGACGCCTGCAGCATGCGGGCCTCGATCTCGCCCATGACGTCCTTGGCCTCGCCGTTCAGGAAGCGCACGGCGCGTTGCACGTCGCGCTCGTACTCGGCGGCTTCGATCGCGCCCACGCAGGGCGCCGAACAGCGCCCGATCTGGTGCAGCAGGCAGGGACGCGAGCGGTTGGCGAAGACGCTGTCCTCGCAGGTCCGCAGGCGGAACACCTTTTGCAGGATCTGGATGGTTTCGCGCACCGCCCAGGCGTTGGGAAACGGGCCGAAGAACTGGCCGCGCTTGTTGGTGGCGCCGCGGTAGTACGCGATGCGCGGCCAGTCGTGGCCGGTGATGTGCAGGTACGGATAGGACTTGTCGTCGCGGAACAGGATGTTGTAGCGCGGCTTCAGGCTCTTGATGAGGTTGTTTTCCAGGATCAGCGCTTCCGCCTCGGAACGCGTCACCGTCACTTCCAGCCGCGCCACCTTCGCCACCATCTGGGCGATGCGCGGGCTGGACAGGTTCTTCTGGAAATACGACGAGACGCGTTTCTTCAGGTCGCGCGCCTTGCCGACATACATGACCTCGCCGGCCGCATCCAGGTGCCGGTATACGCCCGGCAGATGCGGCAGGTCAGATAGGAACGATTTGAGATTGAAGTCGTCGGGCATTCTGGTAACGGCTTTCGGCTTGCAGGGTGTCCCAGTCGGGCGCGTCGAAACGCGGCATCAGGCGCCGGATGCGCGCCACGGACTCGGGCGCGTGATCGAACGTCAGGCGCGACAGCAGGTCGTCCGCCAGGTCCGGGCGGTTGCACACCAGCACCATGTCGCAGCCCGCCCGCAGCGCTGCGTTGGCGCGGTCCAGGATGTCCCCCGCGACCGATGCGCCTTCCATCGTAAGGTCGTCCGAGAACACGACTCCATCGTAGCCCAGGCGCTTGCGCAGGATCTCCTGCACCCAGCGCTTGGAGAATCCGGCGGGATGCTTGTCGACCTTGGGATAGATCACGTGCGCGGGCATGACGGACGGCAGCACGGCGTCGCCCAGCCAGGCGTAGGGCGCGGCGTCGTCCTTCAGGATCTCGTCCAGCGTGCGCGGGTCCACCGGGATCTCGTGGTGCGAATCGGCGCCCACGTAGCCATGGCCCGGGAAATGCTTGCCGCAGGCCGACATGCCGGCCAGCGCCAGGCCCTGCACCAGCGCGCGCGACAGCATGGTCACCACACGCGGATCGTGGTGAAAGGCGCGGTTGCCGATGACCTTGCTGACGCCGTAGTCCAGGTCCAGCACCGGCGTGAAGCTCATGTCCACGCCGCAGGCGCGCAGTTCGGCGGCCAGGACGTAACCGGCCTCGGTCGCCAGGCGCATCGCCAGCAGCGGATCGCGGTCCCACAACTCGCCCAGCGCGCGCATCGGCGGCAAGGCGGTGAAACCGTCGTCGCGGAACCGCTGCACGCGGCCGCCTTCGTGGTCCACCAGGATCAGCAGCGGCTCTTTGCGGGCCTTGTGGATCTGGCGCGTCAGTTCCGTGAGCTGGGCGCGGCTTTCAAAATTGCGGGCAAAGAGGATGACGCCGCCGACCAGCGGGTGGCGCAGGCGCTTCTTTTCCGCCTTCGTGAGCGTATATCCCGCCACATCGACCATCACGGGGCCGGGGGGCAGGACCGCCTTGTTTTGCTTCTTGGCCATGGAGGCTGTCCTTGTGTCTGTGTGCGGCAAGCCGGCCGGGACGGACCCGGACTCAGGGCTTGCGTTCGACCACCACGTACGCGGCGGCCATATCGGATTCATCGGTAATGGAAACGTGGGCCGCCCCGAAACGTTCGGCATACCAGGCCAGCAGTTCGGGCGCGATCACCAGCACCGGGCGGCCGCCCGGCGCGTTCAGCGTCTGCACGCGGCGCCACGTCATGGGCATGCGCATGCCCAGCCCGATCGCCTTGGAAAACGCCTCCTTGGCCGCAAAGCGGGTGGCCAGGAAACGCAGGCCCCGCACCGGGTCGCGCGCGCGGCGGGCGTGGAACTTCCGGAGTTCCTCGGCGCCCAGGATCTTTTCGGCGAAGCGGTCGCCGTGGCGTTCGAGGGCGCGTTCGATGCGGTCGATCCGCAGCAGGTCCATGCCGATGCCGGCGATGGCGCCGGCGGGCGTGGCGGGGGAAGTGTCAGGCATGGGCGTCGTCGGCGGGCTGGCGGTCAAAACGCGTCATGGGCCCGCGTTCAAAGCCCGCGCAGCGCTTGCAGGCGCGCTTGCACCATCAGCGCCTTCATGTCGCGCACGGCCTTTTCCCAGCCGTCGAAGATCGCCTGCGCCACGATGGCGTGGCCGATATTGAGCTCGGAAATGCCGGCCACCGCGGCCACGGGCTGGACGTTGCCGTAGTGCAGGCCGTGTCCGGCGTTCACGCGCAGGCCGTGGCGCAGCCCTTCGGCCACCGCCAGGCGGATGCGCTGCAGTTCCGCCTCGGCCGCCTCGCCTTCGGCTTCGGCATAGGCGCCGGTATGCAGCTCGATCACGGGCGCGCCGGCCTTGGCCGCGGCGGCGATCTGCACGGGGTCTGGATCGATGAACAGCGACACGCGGATGCCGGCTTCGGTCAGCAGGGCCACGGCGTCGGAAACCGGGCCCATGGCGCCCGCCACTTCCAGCCCGCCCTCGGTCGTGAGCTCGGTGCGCTTTTCGGGCACCAGGCAGACGTCACTGGGTTTGACCGCGCAGGCGATTTCCAGCATTTCAGGCGTGACCGCGCATTCGAGGTTCATGCGGGTGCGCAACTGCGGGCGGATCGCATAGACGTCGGCGTCCTGGATGTGGCGCCGGTCTTCGCGCAGATGCAGCGTGATCAGGTCGGCCCCGGCGTCTTCGGCGCGCAGCGCGGCGGCGATCGGGTCGGGATACGCCGTGTGGCGCTGCTGCCGCAGCGTGGCGACGTGATCGATGTTTACACCAAGTTCCATCATTGCACTTTCGTTGTTTCTTCCCAGCCGCCGCCCAGCGCCTTGTAGAGCTCCACGCGGTTGATGAGCGCGGCCAGGCCGGTCTGCACCAGCGACAGTTGGGCGTTGAAAAAGTCCACCTGCGCGGTCTGGACCTGCAGGTAGCTGTCGATACCGTTGGTATACCGCAAATTCGACAACTCCAGCGTGCGCGCCGAGGAATCCTGCAACGCGCGCTGGGCGTCGAGCTGCGCCCCATACGTGGCCTCGCCCGCCAGCGCGTCCGACACCTCGCGGAATGCCTGCTGGATGGTCTGTTCGTATTGCGCCACCGCGATATTGTCGCGCGCCTTGGCCAGGCTCAGTCCTTCGCGGATGCTGCCGCCCGCAAAGAGCGGCGTCGTGATGGACGGCGAGAAGCTCCAGTAGCCCTGGCCGCCCTTGAACAGGTCGCCCAGCGACGGACTGGCCACGCCCAAGAGCCCCGTCAACGAGATGGTCGGGAAAAACGCCGCCCGCGCCGCGCCAATGTTGGCATTGGCGGACAGCAGCTGGTTTTCGGCCGCGGCGATGTCGGGCCGGCGTTCCAGCAGGTCGGACGGCAGGCCGGACGGCACCGTGGCCAGCAGCTGGTCGCGTCCGAATTCGGCGGGCGCAGGCAGCGTGTCGGGCAACGGCGTGCCTACCACCAGCACCAGCGCGTTCATGGCCTGCGCGCGGGCGCGGGCCAGTTGCGCCAGGTCCGCCGAGGCCGTGTCCAGCAGGGACTTGGACTGGTTCAGGTCCAGCTCGGAGGCCACGCCGCCGTCGAAGCGGCGCTTGACCAGGTCATAGGATTCCTGGCGCGACGCCAGCGTGCGCTGGGTGAGGTCGAGCTGGACCTCGGCCGCGCGCAGGTTGAAATACGACTGCGCGACCGAGCCGACCAGCGAGATCTGCACGGTCTTTTGCGCCTGCTCCGTCGACAGGTATTGCTGATACGCCGCCTCGGACAGGTTGCGCAGGCGGCCGAACAGGTCGATCTCGAACGTGGTCAGGCCGATCCCGGCCTGGTACGAACTGCTGATCGAACTGGCGTCCGCGCCGCCCTGCCGCATGTTGGCCGGCAGATGCTGGCGCTGGCCCTGGATGCCGGCGCCGATGCTGGGCCATTGCGCCCCGCGCTGGATGCCGTACTGCGCCCTCGCCTCTTCGACGCGCTGCACCGCCACGCGCAGGTCGCGGTTGTTGACCAGCGCCAGCTCGATCAGGGCTTGCAGGCGCGGATCGCGGAAGAACTCGCGCCAGCCCAGGTCCGCGGCCGGCGTGCCCGCTTCCGGCACGACGTCGGAGGCCGGCTGCGTGCCCAGCGTGGTCGCACGCGAGTACGCGCCGTACTGCACCTTGGGCTGGTCGGGCCACGTGGCGCTGATGGGCGCCTCGGGACGTTTGTAATCGGGAGCCAGCGAGCAGCCGGCCAACGCCACCGCCACCAGGGCGGACAAGGCGGTCTGTCTGAACATCAGGGCTTTCATTCCTTGCCCTCCTGGCCACCGGTCGGTTGTGCGGGTTGCGGCGTCGTGGGGGCCGCGGCCTGTTCGGCCTGTGCCTTCTTGGCGGCCTGTTCTTCCTCGAAGGCGCGCAGCTCGGCGCCCAGCAGGCGCGGGCGCGTCTTGAACAAGCCCAGCACGACCACAAAGAACGTCGGGACGAAGATCACGGCGAACGGCGTGGCGGCCAGCATGCCGCCCAGCACGCCCAGGCCCACCGCGCGCTGGCTCGCGGCGCCGGCGCCGGTCGCCATCGCCAGCGGAATCACGCCCAGGATGAACGCCAGCGACGTCATCAGGATCGGCCGGAACCGCAGGCGCGCCGCCTCCACCGCGGATTCGTACAGGCCCATGCCGCGCGCGTACTGGTCCTTGGCGAATTCCACGATAAGAATCGCGTTCTTGGCCGCCAGGCCGATCACGGTCACCATCCCGACCTGGAAGTACACGTCGTTGGACATGCCCAGCGCGCTGACCAGCGCCACTGCGCCCAGCATGCCCAGCGGCACCACCAGCATGACCGAGATGGGAATGGCCCAGCTTTCATACAGCGCGGCCAGCACCAGGAACACGACCAGCAGCGACAGGCCCATCAGGATGGGCGCCTGGTTGCCGGCTTGCCGCTCCTGGTAGGACAGGCCCGTCCACTCGTAGCCGAAGCCTTGCGGCAACTGCCCGACCAGGCGCTCCATTTCCGCCATGGCCTCGCCGGTGGTGTAGCCAGCGGCCGAGCTGCCGCCGATACGCATCGACTCGTAGCTGTTGTAGCGCACGACCTGCACCGGGCCCTGGACCCATTCGGCCGTCACGAACGTGGACAACGGCACCATCCCGCCCTGCGTGTTGCGCGCGTTCAGCTTGAGCACGTCGGAAAGCTGCATGCGGTACGGCGCGTCGGCCTGGACCCAGATGTTCTGCATCCGGCCCATGTTCGGGAACTTGCTCAGGTAGGCCGAGCCGACCGCCGTGGAGATCAGCGACGCGGCTTCGTTGAAGTCCACGCCCAGGGCGGCCGCCTTGTCGCGGTCGATGTTCAGGCTGAGCTGCGTGCCCGCCGCCAGGCCCGTGATGCGGACCTGCGACAGCACCGGGCTCTTCATGGCCTCGCCCATCAACTGGGCCGTGGCCGCGGCCAGCGCGTCGGTGCCGGCCGAACCGCGATCCTGCAGACGCAGGTCGAAGCCGGTGGCGTTGCCCAGCGACGAGATGGCCGGCGGCACCAGCGTGAACACCTGCGCGTCATGGATGCCCATGAGCTGCTTTTCGAAAGCGACGAACGCAATGGCGCCCGCCGAGTCCTTGCGTTCCTTGCGGTCCTTGAAGTCCTTGAGCGTGGTGAACGCGATGGCGGCGTTCAGGCCGTTGCCGTTGAAGCTGTAGCCCTGCACGGCGATGATGTTCTCGACCGCCGGGATGCTCTGGAAGTACTTTTCGACCTGTTCGATGACCTCGACGGTGCGGTTGGCGCTGGCGCCGGTGGGCAGTTCGATGTTGCTGACCACATACCCCTGGTCTTCCTCGGGCAGGAACGACGACGGCAGGCGCAGGTACAGCCAGCCCAGCAGCAGGACCAGCACCAGGAAGACCAGCATCATGCGGCCGCCCTTGTGCAGGATGCGCGACACCCAGTTCTGGTAGCCGTGGGTGGTGGCGTCGAACTTGCGGTTGAACCAGCCGAAGAACCCCTTCTTGTCCTCGTGGTGGCCCTTGGGCACCGGCTTGAGGATCGTGGCGCACAGCGCCGGCGTGAAGGTCAGCGCCAGCAGCGCCGAAAAGAAGATGGACACGGCCATGGCGACCGAGAACTGCCGGTAGATCACGCCCACCGACCCGCTCATGAAGGCCAGCGGCAGGAACACGGTCACCAGCACCAGCGTGATGCCGATGATGGCCCCGCTGATCTGCGGCATCGCTTTCTTGGTGGCCTCCTTGGGCGGCAGGCCCTCGGTAGCCATGATGCGCTCGACGTTCTCGACGACCACGATGGCGTCGTCCACCAGGATCCCGATCGCCAGCACCATCGCGAACATGGTCAGCACGTTGATCGAGAACCCGAACGCCAGCATCACCGCGAACGACCCCAGCATGGCCACCGGCACCACCAGTGCCGGGATCAGCGTGTAGCGCACGTTCTGCAGGAACAGGTACATCACCAGGAACACCAGCACCATGGCTTCGGCCAGGGTGTGCAGCACCTGCTCGATCGACACCTTCACGTAGGGCGCGGTGTCATACGGCACGGAGTACTGGATGTTGCCCGGGAAATACTTGGACAGTTCTTCCATCTGCTGGCGCACGCCCTGCGCGGTGGCCAGCGCATTGGCATTGGGCGACAGCACGATGGCGAAGGCCGCCGTCGGCTTGCCGTTCAGGCGGGCGCCGAACTGGTAGTTGTCGGCCCCCACTTCGATCCGGGCGACGTCGCGCAGCAGCACCTTGGAACCGTCGGTATTGGCGCGCAGGACGATCCTGCCGAATCCGTCCACCGTGCTGAGCTGGCCGTTGGCCGTGACGGTGGCGGTGATGCGTTGCGATTCCGGATTGGGCGGCGCGCCGATGCTGCCGCCGGAGATCAGCACGTTCTGGCCGGCGATGGCGTTGTTGACCTCGGCCATGCTGAGATTGAAGCCCACCAGCTTGGCCGGGTCCACCCAGATGCGCATCGCGCGCGGCGCGGCGAAGAGCTGGAACTGGCCCACGCCCGGCACGCGCGAAACCGGGTTCTGCACGTTGCGGGTGATGTAGTCGGCCAGCGCCGTCTGGTCCAGCGAGCCGTCGGGGGACGACAGCGTCACGATCATCAGGAAGCCGGTACTCGTCTGCTCGTACTGCAAGCCCTGCTGCTGCACCGCGCCGGGCAATTGCGCGATCACGTTGGACACGCGGTTCTGCACGTCCACCTGCGCCAGGTCGGGATTGGTGCCCGGGGCGAACGTGGCGGTGATGGTCGAGGTGCCGTAGGAATCGCTGACGGACTCGTAGTAGATCAGGCCCTTGGCGCCGTTGAGCTGGTCTTCGATGATGCTGGTGACCGACTCGGCCACTTCCTTGGCCGAGGCCCCGGGGTAGGTGGCGGTGATCGTGATGGCCGGCGGCGCCACGTCCGGGTACTGCGCGACCGGCATGTTCGGGATGGCCAGCACCCCCGCCAGCAGAATGAATAGGGCAACTACCCAGGCGAAAATTGGTCGATCGATGAAAAATTGCGGCATGTGGGCTGACTCTTAAAGCGATGCTCACCAAAGAGGAACGCGGCGCCTGCTGCGCCGCGTGCCGCTTACGATTTCTGGCCTGCGGCCTTGTCCTGCTGGGCAGGCTCGGCCGGCTTGGCGCCGGGCTGGGGGGTGGATTCGGCGGGCTTGGCGCCGGCTTCGGCGGGCTTGGCGCCAGCTTCAGCAGGCTTGGCGCCCTGTTCTGCGCCTCCCCGGTTCCATTGGCTGACCTGAACCGGCGCGCCGGGACGAATCTTCTGGAACCCTTCCACCACGACCACATCGCCGGCCTTCAGGCCGCTGGTGATCAGCCAGTTGTTGTTCAAGGCGCCGCCGGTGGTGACCGGCACCTGCGCAATCTTGTTGTCGCGCACGAGCATCAGGCTCTGCTTGCCATCCGCCGTGCGCTGCAGCGCCTGCTGGGGAACCATCAGCGCGCTGTCGTCGAAGCCCTGCTCCAGCCGCACCCGCACATACATGCCGGGCAACAGGATGGCGTCGGGATTGGGGACTTCGGCGCGCAGGTTTACCTGGCCCGTGGTCGGATCGACGGTGATGCCCGTGAACAGCAGCTTGCCCGGGTGGTCGTATTCAGTGCCGTCCTCGAGCACGACGGTTGCGCGGGCCGCATCCTGGCCGACCTGCTGCAGGCGGCCGCTGGCGAAGGCGCGGCGCAGCGCGGCGAGGTCCGTGGTGGATTGCGTGAAGTCGACGTAGATGGGGTCGAGCTGCTGCACCGTGGCCATCTGCGTGGCGGAGGTGGATTCGACCAGCGCGCCTTCGGTCACGAGCGGCTTGCCGATGCGTCCGGTGATGGGCGACGTGACGTCCGTGTAGCCGAGGTTGATGGCGGCGTTGTCCTGCGCGGCCTTCGCGGCCGCGACGGCCGCGTCGGATTGGCGATAGGATGCCACGGCGTTGTCATATTCCTGCTTGCTGACGGCGTTGGCCTTGACCAGCGGCGCATAACGGTCGGCCAGCAGCTTGGCGCTGAACAGGTTGGCCTGCGCCTGCTTCAACTGCGCCGTCGCCTGATCGTAGGCGGCCTTGTAGGGCGCCGGATCGATCTTGAACAGCAACTGGTTTTCCTTGACGTCGCCGCCCTGCTCGAACGCGATGCGTTGGACGATGCCGGTGACGCGGGCGCGGATCTGCGCGTCGCGCACGGCGTCCACGCGGCCCGGCAATTCGGAGACAATGGGCGCGCGCTGGGGCTGCACGGTGATGACGCTGACCTGTGGCATGCCCGGGTTCATTTGGGGTCTTTCACCGCACCCCGCCAACATCAGCGCGAGGACGCCACCGGAAAAAGCCAGACCCGAAAATCGTTTAGGCGAAAACCGCATTGAAACCCCCGCGTAGCGAAATGAACCGCGTCGTGAAATTGCGTCAAGTCATGGCAGCCGTTCGATCGTGCCGGCAGGCAGGGATCAAAACATGACCAAGCGTCACCAACGACACGTGAATAGCCCAGTAATGTAACTCAGTTATTGGGGAAATCACGTACTTTCGGGCGTTTCGGGGGAACTTTCAGAAGTAATTCCGCAACAATTTTCTAGTCGGTGGACAGCTCCCGAAGGTTGCCGAGAAACGCGTAGCCCACCCCATGGACGGTGTGCAGCGGCAGCCGCAAACCGGCCTGCCGCACCTTGCCGCGCAGCCGGCAGATCGCGACGTTGAGGGACCGCATGTTCAGTCCGCTGCGGATGGCTTTGAGTTCATCGCGCACCAGTTCGCGGCGCGGGTTTTTTACCAGGCAGGCGAAGCAGGCGCGTTCGATCTCGGTGAGATCCAGGCGCGCGCCGCTGGGCATCTGCAAGGTCCAGCCCCAGTAGAGCAGGCTCCACCAGCCATCGGCGGGGTCATGGCCGGCGCCCGTCCGCCGGCGGGCTGGCGTCTGGATTCGACAGGCATCGCCGGCGGGCGCGTGCCGCCGGGCGGAACGCGGGCCCGCGAGACCGGGGGCAACGTCGGGGGCAACATCGGCAGCAACATCAAGAGCAACATCAGGAGCAACATCGAGCGCAACAACGGCGGCAAGAACGGGTGCAAGAACGGGGGCATCCAAGACGGTTCTCCAAGGGGACGGCTGCCGGCATGCGGTGGCGGACGGTCCCGAAACAAGGTTGCGGTTTGTCCCGCAAGACTACCGCCAAGGCGCGGTCCCCAGCCTGCCGACGCTCACCTTTCAGACCAATCCTACAAACCGCCCGCAAGTAGCGGTGGCGCCCCCCGCGCCGTCATGAATGCTTGGTGCCGTTGCGATGGATATCGTGCGTGACGAAACAGCTGTCCTGCGTGGGCCGGGCCAGGATGCCCGGTTTCTGCAGGGTGCGGCGGATATCGGTGAGTCCCGATTCCCAGTGCTCGCGCATCGCCTCGGTGCCGAATTCGTAGTCCTTGGAGTAGCGCTCCAGGTGCTTGGCTTCGTAGATGAGGTTGATGATGTTGGTGGCCGGCGTGTGCGACAGCTTGCGGATGTCGGCAAGGTCCGGCGCCTTGCGATCGGCTTCGGGCAGGCGTTCAAGCAGACGCTGCAGGCCATGGCGCAGCTTGAGCACGCGCCGCAACTGGTCGGTGACCAGCCGGGTGCGGCTGGAATACTGGATGTCCTTTTGCCGTTCGGCCACCTCTTCCAGCGACGTGGGCAGGGCGCCGCGCGCGGGCCAGAGGTCCACCTGGAAGGCCAGCGTGTCGCGCATGTTTTCGGTGGTCAGCACCTGCGCAAGCGGCGTGTTGGACACGACGCCGCCGTCCCAATAGTGCTGGCCCTCGATCTCCACTGACGGAAATCCCGGCGGCAAGGCGCCCGAGGCCATGATGTGCTCGGGTCCCAGCGTGCGCTCGGTGCTATCGAAGTACGCGAAATTGCCCGACTGCACGTTGACGGCGCCGAAGCTGGCCCTCACCGCGCCGCTGTTCAGCACATCGAAGTCCACGTACTGGCGCAAGGTATCGGCCAGCGGCGAGGTGTCGTAGAAACTGGTGGAGGCGGCCCCACGCCCCCGGACCATGTAGGGCGGCGGAAAGCGCGGCTTGAAAAAGCCCGGCTGGCCCGTCAGCAGCGCCTGCAGCGCCGACACCTGCCCGTTCATGGCAGGCGAGCCGAAGCCGAACGGAACGCCCTCGAACATGCGCCCCAGCGACTCGCCCCACGGCATCGACGCAAACCCGCTGGGCCGGCAGATGCTTTCCCAGAAGCCGCGCAGGCGGTCGACCCGCTCGTCTTCCGGCGAACCGGCGATGATGGCCGCGTTGATGGAACCGATGGAGATCCCGGAAATCCAGTTGGGCCGGATGCCGGCCTCGTGCAGGCCCTGGTACACCCCCGCCTGGTACGACCCGAGCGCCCCGCCGCCCTGCAGCACGAGCGCAACGGTGTCGTAGTGCGGCATTTCCTGGGGGTCTTTGGGGTCTTTGGCGTTTTCGGTGTCTTTGGTGTCTTCGTTGCGGGCCTTGGGGCGTACAGTCATGCGGCGTCCTATCACACTTGGTCCAACGCGGGATCCGATGCGGGTCTAGCGTTTGGTCTTGTCGGGAACCTGCGGCGCGGCAACGCCGGCGCGGAAGGGGTACTTGGCGAAGACTTCCGCCACGACCTTGTCCACGTTCTCGGACGACCCGGCGCTGGAGGGGTTCTGGATTTCACCCACGGCGACGCCTTCCCAGACCAGTTGCCGGCGGCGCGCGTCCACGAGATCGATGCTGAGCGTGCCTTCGGTGTATTGATAGACGTCGTCGCCCCACCCGTAGCCAGGCCAGCCGCCGTAGAAGCCCGCGCGGTAGCCGTAGTAGGGACCCATGGGCGCGGGTCCGGGCACGACCTCGGTCTGTTGCTGGAGCTTGGCGCCAAAATTGACCAGCAGGTCGGGATTGGTGGCGCTGTATGTATAGCCGCGCATTTCCATCTGGCCGCGCGTGGCGCTCTTCAGCCGTTCGGTCAGCAGGGTGTTGTAGCCCGCCTTGTCCGTACCCAGCGGCGTCATGTAGCCGAAAGTCCGGTACTGCGCAAAATCAGCCTGGTGGTCATAATCGCTCTTGACCGTGGGGCCAGAGGCGCAGGCCGCCAGTAATGCCGTCATGGAACCCGCCGTCAGCAATTTCAACGCTTTCATGTCGATCTCTCCGTGAGTTCAAGGCGAGAACATAGTGCCGCGAAGCCACCAAAGTTTCAACAGAATCTCATTCGCAACCCCGCCCACCGCGCAAGGGGTTGCGAAATGGCCGGTTCATGAGCACCCCGGCCACCCTCGCTCGCGCCGGTCCATTACACTTCCCGACGCTCCCTGCCATGGATAAAGACACCCCCAAGACCATGCTCGAACTCGACGGCTCTATTTGGTTTCGCTCCGGCGCCCAGACCTGGGGCGGAAAGAACCGCATCGACCTGCTGGCGCAGATCGACGCCACCGGTTCGATCACGGCGGCGGCGCGCGCCGTGGGCATGAGCTACAAGGGCGCGTGGGACGCGATCGACGCCATGAACAACCTGGCCGGCGAGCCGCTGGTGCTGCGAGCGGCGGGCGGCAAGGGCGGCGGCGGCACGCGGCTGACCGACAGGGCGCGCCGCCTGATCGCGACCTTCCGGGCGCTCGAGGCCGAGCATCGCAAGTTCATGGACAACCTGACGCGCGCGGGCCTGGATGCCAGCGGCGACATCGACCTGATGAGGCGATTCATGCTCAAGACCAGTGCACGCAACAAGTTCCTGGGCACCGTCATCGAGATCCGCGAAGGCGCGGTGAACGACGAGGTGCTGCTGCGCATCGCCGGCGGCCATGCCGTGACGGCCACCATCACGCGGGAAAGCACGAAAGAGCTGGGCCTGGCGGTGGGCAAGGAAGCCATTGCGCTGGTCAAGGCGTCGTCGGTCATCGTCGGCGCCCCCGGCCCGGGCCTGCGGCTCTCGGCCCGCAACCAGTTGCTGGGCCGCATCGCCGAGCTGCGCCCGGGCGCGGTCAACACCGAAATCCTGATCGACATGGACGGCGGCGCCACGCTGGCGGCCATTGTCACGAACGAGAGCGCGGCGGACCTGCAGCTCGGCGTCGGCGCGCCGGCCGTGGCCATCTTCAAGGCATCCAGCGTGATCCTGGGCGTGCTGGACTAGCCTCTTCCCGCGGGCAGCCAGGGGGCCTTGCGCCGCCCCGGCCGGTCAGAGCCCCACGCGTTCGTCGCCGCGGCCCACCCTGCCCTCGCGCACCTGGAACACCTCGTCGGCCAGTGCCTCCACATCCGCCGGATCGTGCGTGATCAGCAACATCGGCACGTCCAACTGCCGTTGCAGCGCGTCCAGTTCCTGGCGCATCTTGCCGCGCAGTTGGGAGTCCAGCGCGGAAAAGGGTTCGTCCAGCAACAGGATGTCGGGCTGCAGCATCAGCGCCCGCGCCAACGCCACGCGCTGCTTCTGCCCGCCCGAGATTTCGTTGGGATAGCTGTCCACGATGGCGCCCAGCTCGAACGCATCCACCCAGCGCTGCGCCTCGCGCGTCGCCTCGCGCCGGCGCGGATTGAGCCAGCCGCGGCGCAGGCCGAAGGCGATGTTCTGCGCCACGGTCAGGTGGGGAAACAAGGCGTAGTCCTGGAAGAGGTAAGCCACGCGGCGCGACCGGGCCGGCAGGCAGATGCCGGCCTGGCTGTCGAACAGCACCCGGCCGTTGATCTCGATGCGCCCGGCGTCCGGACGCAGCAGCCCGGCCACGGCCCGCAGCGTCAGGCTCTTGCCCGCGCCCGACGGGCCGAAGAGCGCGATGCGCTTGGCGGACGAACTGAATTTCACGTCCAGGTCGAATCTGCGGTCGCCCGACACCATGGTCTTGCGCACCTGGATGTCCACGCTCATCGCCCGCCTCCGTTGCGCTGGCCGGCGCCGATCGGCACGAGCTTGCCCGCGGCCAGCAGCACGACGACGCAGGTCACCGAGGTGACCAGCACCAGCATGTTGGCGGTGGCATCGTCGCCCGCCTGCACCGCTTCGTAGATGGCGACCGACAAGGTCTGCGTGCGGCCCGGCAGGTTGCCGGCGATCATGAGCGTGGCGCCGAACTCGCCCAGCGCGCGCGCAAACGCAAGCAGCACGCCGGCGGCGATGCCGCGGGCGGCCAGCGGCAGCGTCACGCGGAAGAACACCCCGGCCTCGCCCACGCCCAGCACCCGGGCCGCGTTCTCGAGCTGGCCGTCGACGTTTTCGAACGCGGCGCGGGCCGACTTGAACACCAGGGGAAAAGCCACCACGGACGCCGCGATCACGGCGCCCTGCCAGGTGAAGACCAGCTCGATGCCCCAGCCCGCCAGCGTCTCGCCGATGATGCCGCGCCGGCCCAGCAGCACGAGCAGGTAATAGCCCAGCACGGTGGGCGGCAGCACCAGCGGCAGCGTCAGGATGGCATCGAGCAGGTCGCGGCCGGGCCAGCGCCAGCGCGACAGGCCATAGGCCGCGGCCGTGCCGGCAATGGCTGCCAATAGGGTGGCCCACCCTGCCACTTTCAGGGAAAGCAGCAGGGGAACCCAGACCGGATCACTCATCGATGCCTACGATTGAACGGGGACTCAAGGCTTCTGGAAGCCATAGCGCGACAGTATCGCCTGGCCGGCGGGCGACAGCACATAAGCGACAAAGCTTTCGGCTTCCTTGGCCGCGGCCTCGCGCGTGGTCAACGCGATGGGATAGGTCACCGGCGTCTGCGAGGGCACGCGCACGGCGATCTTGACCTTGCCCGGCATGATGGCCGCATCGGTCGCAAAGACGAAGCCGGCGTCGACCTCGCCGCGCGCCACGTAGTCCAGGCTCTGGCGCACGTTCTGGGCCAGCACGCTCTTGGCCTGCACCGCGTCCCACAGGCCCGCGGCCTGCAAGGCCGCCTGCGTGTAGCGCCCCACCGGCACCGAGGCGGGATTGCCATAGGCGATGCGTTTCACCTCGGCGCGCTCCAGATCCTTGAGCGCCGTGATGTTGGCCTTGCTGTCGGCCGGCACGATCAGCACGATCTGGTTGGCCGCGAAGTCCACGCGCGAGGCGGGCTTGACGGCCTTTTCCTCGACCGCCTTGTCCATCGCCTTCTGGTCGGCCGAGGCGAACACGTCCGCCGGCGCCCCCTTCACGATCTGCTGCAGCAGCACGTCGGACGCGCCGAAGTTCAGGATCACCTTGGTGCCCGCGTGCGCTTTCTCAAAACCCTGCGCCACTTCCTTGAACGCGTTGGTCAGGCTGGCGGCGGCCGATACCACCAGCTCCCCGGCGCTGGCATGGGCGCTCCATGCGGCGGCAAGCGCCAGAGTCAGCGCAGCGAGCGGGCGTTTGTACAACATGTCGTTCTCCTGGGAATTGGGGCGATTCAGGATCGAAATATATCCAGGTATATAACGGTAGTCAATTTGCAGGGGCGCGGTGTTTACGAAATATCAAGGGCAGTGTTCGGTCGAACGGCGCCGTGCGATGTCAGCCGCGCGCCACGGTAGTGACGCGCACCGCTTCGGGGGCCAGCGCGGCGCGCAGGAAGTCCAGCGCCGCTTCGGGCCGGGCGGCGCCGCACATGAAGATGTCCAGGGCCGCGAACCGGTGCTCCGGCCAGGAATGGATGCTGATGTGGGATTCGCTGAGCAGGATCACGCCCGTGACTCCCGCCCCTTCGCCGAAATGATGGAAATGCGCGCTGAGCACCTGCGCGCCCGCCGCGCGCGCCGCCGCGGTCATCTGCCGTTCCAGGGCGGGCGCGTCGGCCAGCAGGCCGGGCTCAACGCCGCGAAAGTCCGCCAGCACGTGCCGGCCCGGGGTGGCGTGCCCCGTCACTTGTGGGATCCGCCCGACGACCAGCCGGACCCGCCGGAATGACCGCCGCCCCAACTGCTGCCGCTGCCGCCGCCGACCAGACGCGAGCCCGGCGCGCTGGCGCTGGTGGTGGCCAGCACGACCACCACGGCATAGATGGCATACAACACCTTGCCCTTCATGCTATTCATCCTTCCCTGTCAGCGTGTCGGCCAGGAGGGCCGGCACCCAGAGAAACGCCATCCCGACCAGGACCGGAATGAAGCGGCCGTCGAAGATGTTGTCAAAGTTCAGGAACACCAGGGCGATCAGCGCCGCCTTGGCCCATTTCCGGTAGCCGCCCGCCGCTTTGGCGGCAGCGCCCGCCATGGCCTTCTGCCGGTTGAGTTCGGGCCGGTTGAACCACTGGGCCAGTTGCGCCGGCGACACCGGCGCCGACGCCGACCACCCCAGTTCCTTGTCGCCCAGCTCGCGCGTGAGCTTCAGCGTGCCGACCTTGTAGTCGGTGATGCGCGTGCTGTCGCCGACCTTGACCCGCCAGTTGAAGGCGCCCAGCGCCATTTCCACGCGCGAGGTGTAGTCGTACAGCTTCTGGTACAGCCGGTTGCGCCAGCGCACGCTGGTGGCGTTGTTGTGGCTGGGCCAGGTGTCGCAGACCTGCACGCGCTCCCACCCCTCTTCGGACTCCACCAGCCAGACGAATCCCTTGGCCGGGTTGAACAGCAGGTATTCGGTCCAGCTGGAGGGCTCGTCCGGGTCGGGGTCGGCGCACTTCATGAGGCCGATGAGGGTGTAGTCCACGCCCTCCATCTTTGCGACCGAGCCCAGCGCAAGGGTGGCGCGGATCTTCTGCACCCGGCGCGCCTTTTCGATGACTTCCGCCGTGGGGCCCGAGCAATCGACGGCCGCCGCGCACGAGGGGCAGACCACGTTCGTGGCCATCGCGGCGACAAAGGTGATCGGCGCGCCGCAGTTGGGGCAATCCAGCGCCTTGATCTGGCCGCGGAAGCGCCCGGCCGTCTCCTCGACCTGCTCCTTGGTGCGCAGCGACCCGGCCTGCATGGCCGACAGGTCGAACGCCTTGCCGATGTAGAGCTCGGGCTGCGGGCCATCGGAAAAGTCCAGCGTCAGGAAGGCGTCCAGGCTGCGGTAGTCGGCCACCTTGGCCTGCCAGCCGTCGCCGGGCACGAACGGCAGCTCGCCCTGGGCGCCGCCGGCCTGGCTGGTGCGCACGTCCGCGGCCACGAAGCGCTGTCCGTCCAGCTTGAACTCGTCGCCCGGCGCGATGTCCTCGAACGCCGGCAGGCTTTGCGTGGTCTTGGCCTGGCGCCGCCGCGTGACGGCGTACTGGCCCGAGGCGTCCGACAGCCAGCCATCGGTGCCATCTTCGAACCACAGGTACCACTCGTTCCAGAAGCCTTCGTCAAAGCGCAGCTGGATGCGGCCGATGACGTCGAAGCACTTGCCGTCGTGGACGCCCGCCGCGCCCAGGCACAGCGGCGAATAGTCTTCCAGGACCTCGGCCGCCTCGCCGATGCGTTTGACCGACTCGGCATCCTTGAGCAAGGTGCTGCGGCACGCACCGCAGACCGCCATGACGGAAGCCGCGGACGTGAACTTGACTGGGGCGCCGCACTGCGGACACAGAACCTGCTGCATGGGGCCTTAGCTGGTGAGTTTCTTCAGCACGTCGGCCTTGGCCGTATCGTAGTCCGCCGCGGTGATGAGGCCCTTGTCCAGCAATTCCTTGAGCTGCTGCAGGCGCTGCACGGGATCGGCCTGCGCGGGCTGTGCTTGTTGGGGCGGCTGCCCGGGCTGCGGCTGGCCCTGCGCCGCGCCCAGCCCCTGCGCCATGGTCTGGCCCAGGGCCGCGCCGGCGGCCAGGCCAGCGCCGATGCCCGCGATGCCGCCTTCGTTCTGCGCGGCCAGCGGGATGGACGTCGCGGTCTGGTATTGCGTGAACTTGCCCAGGTCGCCGGCCATGCCCATCGAGATCCGGGTGTCCAGCGCCTTCTGCAGTTCTTCGGGCAGCGACACGTTCTCGACGGTGAAGTTGTCGAGCTTGACGCCGTAGCGGTCGAATACGGGCGCGAGCTGCTCGGCGATGCTCTGCGACATCAGGCCCTGGTTGGCGGCCATGTCCAGGAACGGCACTTTGGCGCCGCCCAGCGCGGTCGTCATGGCGGCCACCACCATGTTGCGAAGCTGCGCCTCCAGGTCGTCCACGGTATAGACGTCGCGCGTGCCGCTGATTTCGCGGTAGAACTTGCCGGGGTCGGAGATCTGGTACGAATACACGCCGAAGGCGCGCAGGCGCACCATGCCGAATTCGCTGTCGCGCAGGGTCACCGGCTGGGCCGTGCCCCAGCGGCGGCCAAGCTGCAGGCGCGTGCTGAAGAAAATCACGTCCGACTTGAAGGGCGACTCGAAGAGCTTGTCCCAGTTCTTCAGGTAGGTCAGGATCGGCAGCGTCTGCGTGGTCAGCTTGTACATGCCGGGGCCGAACACGTCGGCCACCTTGCCTTCGTTGACGAACACCGCCATCTGCGATTCGCGGACGGTCAGGCTGGCGCCGTACTGGATTTCAAAATCCTGCATCGGATGGCGCCAGGCGAGCACGCCGTCGCGATCCTCGTTCCATTGCAGGATGTCGATGAATTGCTTGCGAATGAATGAACCGAGACTCATGGAAAGTCCTCCTGTGTCGGATCGGATGGCGCGGCGGCCTCAGGTCAGGCAGGCGGCGTTGACGATGCCCGCCGCCAGGGAAATCGCGCCGAGCAGGCCACCCATGGCGATGTTGTTTTCCACGATGGCGTCGTTCATGCCGCGTATGGCGTTGGCGACGACGACATACACGACGATCTGCACCGCCATCGCCGCCACGCCCCAGACCAGGAACATGACGAAGCTGGCGTGGATCGCGATGCTGGAAGCCAGCGTGAGGCTGAAACCGACCAGCGCGCCGCCGTAGGACATGGCCGCGGCGATGTTGCCCTCGCGGACGAGGTCGAATTCCTTGTAGCGCGTGACGGCCGTGTAGACCGCCGTGAACACGCCCAGCATGACGAGCGCTGAAACGATATAGATCAGATAGGTCACCGCCGGATGCATTGCTTCTCCCATTGCCAGCCTCCCAATTGCGCGCAGTATATACGTGGCGTTCGATATACTGCGAACGCATTTTTCGGCTCGGACACTCCATGCGCGACCGCGTTCTCATTCTCTCGGTATTAATCGTTGCATCCTGCGGTTTGGGCTACGAGCTCATCAGCAGCGCGCTCGCCAGCTATTTACTGGGGGATTCGATCCTGCAGTTCTCGTCGGTGATCGGGTGCTATCTCTTCGCCATGGGCATCGGTTCATGGTTGTCAAAATATGTAAGAGACGAAGACGTTCTGAATCGCTTCATCGACGTGGAGCTGCTGGTCGCGCTGCTGGGCGGGGTGTCCGCCGCGGTGCTTTTCCTGGTGTTCGCGTGGCTGTCCGCGCCCTTTCGCGCGGCGTTGTATGTCGGCGTCTTCATCATCGGCCTGATGGTCGGCATGGAGATCCCGCTGGTGATGCGCGTCTTCAACCAGCGCAAGGCGGAGTTCCGCGAGATCGTCAGCCGCGTGCTGACCTTCGACTACCTGGGCGCCCTGGCGGTGTCGCTGGTCTTCCCCCTGCTGCTCGCGCCCAAGCTGGGGCTGCTGCGCACGAGCTTCCTGTTCGGCATCCTGAACGCCAGCGTGGCGCTGTGGACGACCTGGCTGTTCCGCGCCGAAGTCACCCGCCCCGGCGAAAAGGCCATGCGCGCCGGCGTGGTGATCGGCATCCTGGGGCTGGGTTTCGTGTATTCGGGCAGCATGACGGCCTGGGCCGAGAAGGGACTTTATGGCGATGACGTCATCCATGCCGAGACCACGCAGTACCAGCGCCTGGCCGTGACGCGCTGGCACGACGACCTGCGCCTGTACATCAACGGCAATCTGCAGTTCTCGTCGCGCGACGAACATCGTTATCACGAATCGCTGGTGCACCCCGGCCTGCAGGCGCTGCCCTGGGCCCGCAACGTGCTGGTGCTGGGCGGTGGCGACGGCCTGGCCGTGCGCGAGATCCTGAAGTACAAGCACATCGAGCACGTCACGCTGGTGGACCTGGACCCCGCCATGACGAATCTCTTCTCGCGCTCCGAGCCGCTGGTCAAACTGAACGAAGGCGCCTTGAAAGACCCTCGCGTGACGGTCATCAACGACGACGCGGGCCGCTGGCTGGAGACGCATGCCGAGGTCTACGACTTCATCGTGGTGGACTTTCCCGACCCGTCCAACTTCGGCCTCGGGCGCCTGTACTCAGTGCCCGTCTATCACCTGATGGCGCGTCACCTGGCCGAGAACGGCTACCTGGTCGTGCAGTCCACGTCGCCCTACTTCGCGCCGCGCTCGTTCTGGAGCGTGGACGCCACCCTCAAGGAAGCCGGCCTGAACACGTGGCCGTACCATGTGTACGTGCCGTCGTTCGGCGACTGGGGCTTCATCCTGGCCAGCAAGCGGCGCGACTACACGCCGCCCGAGACGCTCACCGTGGCCACGCGCTACCTCGACCCGGTCACCGTGCGCGAACTCTTTCACTTTCCCGCCGACATGCCGGCGCTGGCCATGCCGCCCAACCGCCTGAATGAGCAATCGCTGGTGCGCTACTTCGACGAGGACTGGCGCAAGGTGATCCGCTGATGCGGCGCCGCAGCTTCCTGCTGGGCGCCGCCACGGCCGCGGCCGCGGGGTCCGTGGGCTACTGGCGCTCGCGCATCGTCGAGACCACGCCCGACGTGCGCTATCCGGGCATGCAGGCCGGGCACGCGCTGCGCGATGGCGCGGCCCTGCCGCAGCCGTCCGCCACGCGCCGGCACGAGGTCGCAATACTGGGCGCGGGGGTCGCCGGACTGTTCTGCGCCTGGAAACTGGCGCGCGAAGGCTTTACCGATTTCGTCGTGGTGCAGGGCCCGGAATTCGGCGGCAACGCGGCGGCCGGCCAGCGCGACGGCCTGGACTACCCGCTGGGCGCGCATTACCTGCCGCTGCCCTCGCTGGCGTCTTCCCACGTGCGCGAGATGCTGGCCGACTTTGGCCTCATCGAACACGGCGCGGGCGAGGTGCGTCCGTACTACGACGAGTCCGTCCTGGTGCATTCGCCGCAGGAACGGCTGCTGCGCAACGGCCGTTGGGAAGAGCACCTGCTGCCCATGACCGGCGTGCCCGAAGCCGATGCCGCGCAGCATCGCCGGTTCCTGGATTTCGTCGAGCGACTGCGCACGCAAGTGGGCAACGACGGGCGCAAGGTGTTCAGCATCCCGCTCGTCCTGTCGTCGCGCGATCCGGCCTGGCGGGCGCTGGACAACCTGACCTTCAGGCAGTGGCTGGACCGCGAAGGCTACACCTCGCCCGCCCTGCACTGGTATCTGAACTACTGCTGCCGCGACGACTACGGCGCGCGCTACGACGTGGTGTCGGCATGGGCCGGGCTGCATTATTTCGCCAGCCGCGACGGCCATGCGGCCAACGCCGGCGAAGGCGCCGTGCTGACCTGGCCCGGCGGGCTGGCGGTCCTGGCCGACCGGATGCGCGACGCCATCACGCAACGGCTCGGCCACGCCGGCTGGCTGCTGCCGGGCACGGCGGCGCGCGTCGAGGAGCTGCCGGCCGGTCCGCGGGTCACGTGCCTGACGCCCGGACCGCAAGGCGACCCCCGCGCCTACGCCATCCAGACCCGCCGAACGGTCTGCGCCATGCCGCTCTTCGTGGCGCAGCACCTCCTGCCGGACATCCGCGCGTATGGATACGACCCCGCGGCGCACGCCGCCCCGCACGCGGCCTGGATGGTGTCGAACTTCGTCATGGAAGGCTATCCCCTCGAAGCGCCCGGCGAACCCCTGTCGTGGGACAACGTGGTCTACCAGGGCGAGGCCCTGGGCTATGTGGTGTCCACCCATCAGTTGCTGCGGGTGGCGCGGTCCCCGCGCAGCGTCTTCACGGCCTATCACGCGCTGAGCGGCCAGGCGCCGCACGCCGCGCGCGACTGGCTGACCCGCGCCAGCCCGCAGGCGCTGCGCGACATGGCGGCCGTGGACCTGGTCGCGGCCTATGGCAAGGACTTCTGGCGCCACGCCCGCCAGTTGGAAATCACCGTGCGCGGCCACGCCATGGCTACGCCCGTCTGCGGCTACCTGTCCAATCCAGGGCTGGCCGCGCTGCGGGCCGTGGACGGGCCGGTGCTGTTCGCGCACGCCGACCTGTCGGGGTATTCGGTCTTCGAGGAGGCCTCATGGTGGGGCGTCCAGGCGGCACGGCGTATCCTGGGGCACCAAGAACAAGGATGAAAAAAGACATGGGCAATCACGTCATCGTGCTGGGCGCGGGCATCGTCGGCGTCTGCTGCGCGCTGGAACTGCGCCGGCGCGGCATGACGGTCACACTGGTCGACCGCCAGGAGCCGGGCATGGAAACGTCAATGGGCAACGCCGGCGTACTGGCCCGCAGTTCGCTGATGCCGTTCAATCATCCGGGGCTGTGGGGGCAACTGCCGCGCCTCCTGAAGAACGACACGGTCCAGTTCAGGTATCGCTGGCAGTATCTGGCCGCGAACCTGGGTTGGGCGACGCGCTTCCTGGCAAGCGCGCGGGCGTCCGTCTTCCAGGAAACCGCGCGCGCGCTGGACGGCCTGATTCGGCTGTCCGCGCCCGAACACATCAAGCTGCTGGACGAGAGCGGCGCGCGCCACCGGCTGCGCGATACCGGCTGGATCTTTCTCTATCGCTCGGAAGCGGCCTGGCAGGCCGGCGCGCTGGCGCGCCGTACCTTCGCGCAGTACGAGGTGCCGACGCGCGAACTGGCTCCCGCCGAACTCGCCGGACTGGAACCCGCGTTGTCGCCCATCTTTCCCCGCGCGCTGTGGATACAGGGCTCGTACTCGGTGGACGATCCGCATGAGGTCGTCGCGGCCTACGCCGACCTGTTCCGGCGCGAGGGCGGCGCATTCCAACGCTTGACCGCCAGCGCCATCCGCCGCGACGGCAGCCGATGGACGGTGCAAGGGACGAACGCATCCGAATCCGTATCGGCCGACCGCCTCGTCGTCGCGCTGGGACCGTGGTCCAAGGCCTTGTTGAAAACGACCGGCATCGACCTGCCGATGGCGTTTGAACGCGGCTATCACATGCACTACAGCGGACGCGAAGGCGCACGCGTCACGCGCCCGGTGTACGACACGGGTGGCGGCTACGTGCTGTCGCCCATGGCGCGCGGACTGCGCCTGTCCACGGGGGTCGAGCTGGACGCCTGCGACGCGCCTGCCCGCCCCGTCCAGTTGGACCTGGCGGAACAGCGCGCGCGCGAAGCCTTGCCATTGGGAGAGCGCCTGGATGCCGCCGCCTGGCTGGGCCGCCGCCCCACCCTGCCCGACAGCCGCCCGATGATCGGCGAGGCGCCGCGCCATCCGGGGCTATGGCTGGCGCTGGGTCACCAGCACATCGGTTTCAGCACGGCGCCGGGCACCGCGAAGATCCTGGCCGAGCTGATGCGGAGCGGCGGCGCCGACCGCCATCGCGCGTTCCGGCCCGGCCGGTTTATCTAGCGCGCGATCACCCCAGCAAGAGCGCGTCGTCCGACAGCTTCTCGCCCCGCACCCGCTCGAACATGGCAAGCAGGTCCGGCACGTCCATGCCGCGGCGCTCGTCGCCCGACACGTCCAGCACGACCTGGCCCTGGTGCAGCATGACGGTGCGGTCGCCGACGTCCAGCGCCTGGCGCATGCTGTGCGTGACCATCATGGTGGTGAGCTGGTTCTCGGCCACGATGCGCGCCGTGAGCTGCAGCACGAAGTCCGCGGTGCGCGGATCGAGCGCGGCGGTGTGTTCGTCCAGCAGCAGGATGCGCGAGGGCTGCAATGCCGCCATCAGCAGGCTGACGGCCTGGCGCTGGCCGCCGGACAAGAGACCGATGCGATCGGTGAGCCGGTTCTCCAGGCCCAGGCCCAGCGTGGCCAGACGCTCGCGAAAGCCGTCTTTCATCGAGGCCTTCACGGCGCGGCTGTAGCCGCGCGATGCGCCGCGCATCTGCGCCAGCGCCATGTTTTCCTCGATGGTCAGGTCTTCGCAGGTGCCCGCCATGGGGTCCTGGAACACGCGGGCCACGCTGCCCGCGCGCGCCCAGACCGGCTGGCGCGTCACGTCCACGCCGTTGATGTCGATGCGGCCGGAGTCGACCGGCAGGTCGCCCGACACGGCGTTCAGGAACGTGGACTTGCCCGCGCCGTTGGAACCGATCACGGTCACGAACTGGCCCGAGGGGATCTCCAGCGACAGGCCGCGCAGCGCGCGGGTCTCGATGGGCGTACCCGCATTGAAGGTGATTTTCAGGTCTTTTGCGGACAACATATCAGCGCCCCTTCTTGCCGACCAGGCGGCGCTTGAGCATCGGGATGACCAGGGCGATCGTGACGAGCACCGCGGTGACGAGGTTCAGGTCCTGGGCCTTCAGGCCGATGAAATCGCTATTGAGCGCCAGGGCGATGAAGAAGCGGTAGACGATGGCGCCGATGATGACGGCCAGCGTGGCCAGCACCAGCTTGCGCGACGGCAGGATGCTTTCGCCGACGATGACCGCGGCCAGGCCGATCACGATGGTGCCGATGCCCATCGAAATGTCCGATCCGCCCTGCGTCTGCGCGAACAGCGCGCCCGCCAGCGCGACCAGCGCGTTCGACAGCGCCATGCCGCCCAGGATCATGCGGCCGGTATTGACGCCTTGCGCCCGCGCCATGCGGCCGTTGGAACCGGTGGCGCGCACGGCCAGGCCCGTCTGCGTGGCGAAGAACCAGTCCAGCGCCAGCTTGCACAGGATGACGATGACGATCAGGATCAACGGGCGGGCGACGTAGTCGGCAATCCCGCCCGGTTGCAGGATCGTGAAGACGGTAGGCTCAGTGATGAGCGGCACGTTGGGCTTGCCCATGATGCGCAGGTTGATCGAATACAGGGCGATCATCATCAGGATGCTGGCCAGCAGGTCCATGATCTTGAGCTTGACGTTCAGCCAGCCGGTGACCAGCCCCGCGGCCGCGCCGGCGATCGTGGCGATGATGGTGGCCGAAAACGGATCGGTGCCCGAGGCGATCAGCGTCGCACAGACCGCGCCGCCCAGCGGGAAGCTGCCGTCCACGGTCAGGTCCGGAAAGCGCAGCAGGCGAAAGGAGATAAATACACCCAAGGCCACCAGGCTGAAGATCAGCCCGATCTCCAGCGCGCCTAACAACGAGAACAATGACATGGGTCAGATCCAATCAGGTAAGAAACGAGCATATTAAAGAAGTGAAACGTGGGATTTCTTGCGTTCCAGGGTCAGTTTTACCCGAGCTTTCGCAACAAACGTTTCCCGCAACGCATTTTCTCCCGTTTCCCGCCCAGGCGTCCGCGCGCCGGCGGCGCCTGCGGATGCACGGACTTTCCCAGGGAAAAACGCAAGAAAAACCCCGCCACGCCGGTCAGGCATGGCGGGGCGGATGTCGCGCCGGATTATTTCACGACCACCGCGGCCGACTTGATCAGCGCCTCGGGCAGCGTGACGCCCTGCTTGGCGGCGGCGCCCGGATTCACGTAGAGCTCCAGCTTGGAGCTGGTTTCAGACGGAATCGCGCCAGGCTTTTCGCCCTTCAGGATGCGCACGACGACCTTGCCGGTCTGCACGCCCAGGTCGCGGTAGTTGATGCCCAGGGCCGCGATGCCCCCGCGCTTGACGCTGTCGGTGTCCGAGGCGATCAGCGGGATCTTGGCGTCGTTGCCCACCTTGACCAGCGATTCGTAGGCCGACACGACGTTGTTGTCGGTGTTGGTGTAGATGACGTCGACCTTGCCGATCAGGCTGCGCCCGGCGGAAGCCACGTCCACCGAGCGCGGGGCGGCGGCTTCGACCAGGCTCATGCCCGACTTGGGCAGGATTTCCTGCAGCTTCTTGACGACCACGACCGAGTTCGCCTCGCCCGGGTTGTAGACGATGCCCACGCGCTTGGCGTTGGGGACGATCTTCTTGATGAGTTCGACCTGCTTGTCCAGCGCCAGCAGGTCCGACACGCCGGTCACGTTGGTGCCCGAGGCGTCCATGCTGGACACGAGCTGCGCGGCGACCGGATCGGTCACGGCGGAATACACCACCGGCACGTCCTTGGTGGCCGCGACGACGGCCTGGGCCGACGGCGTGGCGATCGCGACGATGGCGTCCGGGCGGTCGCCGACGAACTTGCGCGCGATCTGGGCCGCGGTGCCGTTGTTGCCCTGCGCGCTTTGATACTGCCACTTCAGGTTCTTGCCCGGCTCGTAGCCGGCTTGCTTGAGGGCGTCCTGCACGCCGTCACGCACGGCATCCAGCGCCGGGTGCTCGACGATGGCGGTGACCGCGACGGACTTCTGCTGCGCGGCGACCGGCGCGGCGATAGCCATCGCCAGCGCCATCGCGCCAACCGTCAGAAAATGTTTTTTTCCGATCAGCATATGTTTGCTCCTTGAACCCTGGTATTGCTTGTTGAATGTGCCGGTATCTTCATGGCCGGCCGCGGAATGTGCCATCCGTTCGGCCTGCCATAAAGCCGTATAGTCTAACGTGCCGCCTGCCAAATGGCGTGGGGGGAATCCCTGTAATGGTGCATGCATACAGGCTCGCCCCGCCATGGGTCAGCGGCGTGAATATACTGAAAGCCGCCGGTCAAACGCCGTTCATCCCGTTTCGCGCGCCTGCCGGCGGTATCCCGAGGCCAACCATGATCAAACGCGCATTGGGCCGATCCGGCCTGCAGGTTCCCCCGCTCACTTTCGGCGGCAACGTTTTCGGCTGGACCGTCGACGAGGCCGGCACCTTTTCGCTGCTGGATGCGCTGGTCGACGCGGGGCTGAATTTCATCGACACCGCCGACGTGTATTCCCGCTGGGTGCCGGGCAACCGGGGCGGCGAATCCGAAACGCTGATCGGCAAGTGGCTCAAGCGCTCGGGCAAGCGCGACCAGGTCCTGATCGCGACCAAGGTCGGCATGGAGATGGGGCCGGGCGAAAAGGGCCTGTCCCCCGCCTACATCCGGCGTTCGCTGGACGCGTCGCTGGCCCGCCTGCAGACGGACCACGTGGATCTTTACCAATCCCACCAGGACGACCCCGACACGCCGCTGACCGACACGCTGGGCGAATACGCCAAGCTGATCGAAGCGGGCAAGGTGCGCGCGATCGGCGCGTCCAACTACACGGCCGTGCGCCTGTCCGAAGCGCTGATCGCCAGCGAGCGGCACAGCCTGCCGCGCTACGAAAGCATCCAGCCCGAGTACAACCTGTACACGCGCGAACCCTTCGAATCCGGGCTGCAAAGCCTGGTGAAGACGCAGCAGATGGGCACGATCAATTACTACGCGCTGGCCAGCGGCTTTCTCAGCGGCAAGTACCGGGGGCCCGATGACGCGGCCAAGAGCGCGCGCGGCGCGAAGATCGTCGAGAAATACCTGAACGACCGCGGCTACCGCATCCTGAAGGCGCTGGACGAGGTGTCCGAGGACGCCGGCTGCACGCCCGCGCAGGCCGCGCTGGCCTGGCAGATCGCGCAGCCGGGCATCACCTCGCCCATCGTCAGCGCCACGTCGCTCGCCCAGCTGGACGAACTGGTCAAGGCGGCCAGCCTGACGCTGACGCATGACCAGCTGGCCCGGCTCAGCCAGGCCAGCGAGTGGCGCTGAGGCTTCAGTCCAGCGTCACGCCGGAGTCCTTGACCACCTTGGCCCAGCGCGTGACCTCGCTATCGACGAACTTGCCGAATTCGGCGCCCGTCAACGTGGGCACGCCCGAACCGTTGCCCGCCCAGGTTTCCTTCAGCTTGGGCGTGTTCAGGGCCTTGGTGATCTCGGCGGCCATCCTGTCGACCGCTTCCTTGGGCGTTCCCGCGGGCGCCCAGATCGCGTACCAGGTCGACACGGTGTAGTTGGGCACGCCGGCCTCGGCGGCGGTGGGCACGTCCGGCAGCGAGGGCGAGCGTTCCTTCGCGGCCACGGCCAGCGGCTTGATCGCCCCGGCGCGGATGTGGCCGGCCGACGAGCCCAGGCCGTCGAACGCCAGGTCCACCTGCCCGCCAATCAGCGCCGACAGCATCGGGCCCGCGCCCTGGTACGGCACGTCCACCAGCTTGATGCCCGTCTGCATCGCAAACAGTTCGCCGGCCAGGTGGTGCGTGCTGCCCTTGCCCGCCGTGCCGAAGTTGATTTCGCCGGGGCGCTTCTTGGCGTAGTCGATGAACTCCTGCAGGGTCTTGACCGGCAGCTTGCCCGCGTTGATGACGACGACCTGCGGCGGCTGGGCCACCAGGGCGACCGGCACGAAATCCTTCTGGATGTTGTAGCTCAGGTTCTTGTAGAGGGAAGGCGCCAGCGCATGGTGCGCGCCGCCCATGAAGAAGGTGTAGCCGTCGGGCTTGGCCTTGGCCGCAACGCCGGCGCCCACGGTTCCACCCGCGCCGCCCTTGTTGTCGATGACCACCGTCTGGCCAAGCTGCGTGGTGAGCTGCGCGGCCAGCGGACGGGCGAAGGTATCCGTGCCGCCGCCTGCGGGGAACGGAACGATCAGCGTGATGGGCCGCTCGGGCCATTGCGCGGCGGCAACGCCGCCGAAACCCAGGGCTGCCACGGCGAACACGGCCGCGGCGGTGGTGCGATATTTCATTTTGTCTCCTCTTGCTGCATCGGGGGACGGCGCCTGTTTTTTGGCGTCTCGTCGCTGGAATATTTTTCTTGTTGAATGCGGCTGGCAGGTCTTGCGGGGCACTGGATGGGGATGGGTCTCCTTGCTGTCGTCGGGTCGTCGGGTCGTCGGGAAGCGGGCTGCGAAAAAAGGGTGAAAAAATGCCGGTCCCGCGGGACCGGCATGAACGGGGCTACAGCGCCTTGTAGGTCTCGCGCAGCACGTTCTTCTGCACCTTGCCCATCGTGTTGCGGGGCAACTGGTCGATGATGTGCACGCGCTTGGGCACCTTGAAGTTGGCAATGCGCGACTTCAGTTCGGCCTGCATGGCCGACGCGTCCAGCGACGCGCCGTCCTTGGGCACCACCACCGCCACCACGGCCTCGCCGAAGTCCGGGTGCGGCACGCCGATGACCGCCGACTCCGCCACGCCGGGCATGTCGTCGATCAGCGTCTCGATTTCCTTGGGATAAACGTTGTAGCCGCCGGAAATGATGAGGTCCTTGCTGCGGCCCACGATGGACAGGTAATCGGCGGGCACGTCGCGGCCGGCCGACTCGCCGCCCCAGCGGCCCACGTCGCCGGTCTTGAACCAGCCGTCGTCGGTGAACTCCTCTCGCGTCTTTTCCGGCATGCGCCAGTAGCCCGAGAACACATTGGGACCGCGCACCTGCACATTGCCGATCTCGCCCGGCGCCAGCGCGACGCCGGCATCGTCGACCACCCGCACCTGCACGCCCGGCAAGGCGCGGCCCACGGTGCCCGCCAGGCGTTCGCCCTGCGCGGGATCGTAGGGATTGGAGGTCAGCATGACGGTTTCGCTCATGCCGTAGCGTTCCAGGATGGCGTGGCCGCTGCGCGCCTTGAAGTCCGAGAACGTCTCGGCCAGCAGCGGCGCGGAGCCCGAAATGAAGAGGCGCATGTTGGCGCAGACCTCGCGGTTAAAGCGCGGGTCGGCCAGAAGGCGCACGTAATACGTGGGCACGCCCATCATCACCGTGCTTTGCGGCAGGTAGTGCAGCGCCTGGTCGGCATCCAGCTTGGGCAGCCAGATCATCCGCGCGCCCGCCAGCAGCGCGCCGTGCGATGCGACGAACAGGCCGTGCACGTGGAAGATCGGCAGCATGTGCAGCAGCACGTCGTCCTCGCGCCAGCCCCAGTATTCATGCAGGACGCGCGCATTGGCGGCCAGGTTGCCATGCGAGAGCATCGCGCCCTTGCTGCGGCCCGTGGTGCCCGAGGTGTACAGGATCGCGGCCAGGTCGTCCGGCTTGCGCGGCACGGTCTTGAACGTCTGCGACAGGCCGCCCGCGGCGTCGAGCAGGCTGCCGGTGCGGTCTTCGTCCAGCGTGTAGACGTGCGCGCAACCGGCCTTGTCGGCGGCCCGCTTGACCCAGTCCAGGTTCTTGCTGGCGCAGACCACCACCGAGGGCTCGGCGTTGCCCAGGAAGTATTCGATTTCGGATTCGCGATAGGCCGTATTGAGCGGCAGGTACACCAGGCCCGCGCGCAGCGTGGCCAGATACAGCAGCAGGGCTTCGGGCGACTTTTCGACCTGGACGGCGACGCGCGCGCCGTCGGGCAGGTCCAGCGATTCCAGCAGGTTCGCCAGGCACGCGGTCGCGCGGTCGATGTCGTCCCAGGTGTATTGGAGGTCGGGCGTTTCCAGCGCGACTTTGCTGCGGTCTTTGGGAAAGCCGCCTTGCAGGACAGCATATAGGTTGGCGTTGCTCACCTGTCTAGTCTCCGGAAAAGGAAGGGTCTTCGCCGGCCAGGAAGGCGCGCACGCCTTCTCTGTGGTCCCGGCTTTCGGCATAGGAGAAATAATCGCGATACTCGTCCTCGGTCAAGGCGGCGCCGTTGGCGAGCCTGGCGGACAAGCGCTTGTTGATGCGGGCGGCCAGCGGCGCGCCCTGGGCGATACGGTCGGCGCTGCGGCGGGCCGCCTCGGCCACCTGGCCGTCGTCGACGATACGGGTCAGCAGCCCCAGTCCGCGCGCCTCTTCGGCGCCGAATACGCGGCCTTCCAGCAGGATGGCCAGCGTCGCGGCCCGGCCGGCCAGCGCCAGCAGGCCGCGCATTTCATCGGGCGCCATGGGAAAGCCCAGCCGGTTGATGGGCACACCGAAGCGGGCCGACGCGCCGGCGATGCGCACGTCGCACTGGCTGGCGATTTCCAGCCCGCCGCCCACGCAAACGCCCTCGATCTGCGCAATGACCGGTTGCGGGCACTGCGCCACGGCCTGCAGGGCGGGCGCCAGGATCTCGCGGTGGTAGCGCTGCACGCCGGCCATGTCGGCGCGCACGGCAGGAAACTCGCGGATGTCTGCGCCAGCGGCGAAGTTGCCCCCTTCGCCGCGCACGATCACGCAGCGCAAGGCGTCCTCCTGCGCGATGCGCGTAAAGACCTCGCGCAGTTCGCGCCACATGCCCACCGTGATCGCGTTCAGGCGCCCCGGGTGCGATAGCGTCACCCAGGCCAGCGGCCCCTCGCGCTCAAACCGCACCTGGCCGTGGCCAGCCACGTTCTCCGTCATGTCCCCTGCCCTTGTTGTGGTTGATATTGTCTGCCGCCGTGTTTCCGGCGGTCAGGCCACGCGCCCCACGCCGCGGCTGATCTGCGGCTTGCCGTCGTTCAGGCGCTGAAGATTCGTGTCCAGCTCGTCCAGGTCGTACAGGTAATTGACCATCATGGCGCAGGACTGCTTGAGCCCCTTGGGCGACGTGTCCGCAGCCCAGTTCAGGCGCTCGATGCGCGCGCCGTTGCCCAGGTGAAAGCGCGCCACCGCGTCCACCGGCAGCCCGTTCTTCATGGATTGCAGATAGGTGGCGGCCAGGCGGAAGCCCGCGCGCTTGACCACGTCGGACGTCTGGCCCTGCGCGGCCTTGGCCAGGCGCGCAACCCAGCGCTGCCCGTCCGGCACGCCTGCGCGCTTGCTGTCCTTGGCGCGCGTCTTGTCTTCGCGCACGATGGCCTCCACCGCTGCCGCATCCAGCTTGCCCAGCCAGTCGGTGAATCCCGGAATGGGCGACAAGGTGGCGAACGCCTTCAACTTGGGCAGTTCTTCGAGCAACTGCTCGACCACACGCTTGAGCAGGAAGTTGCCGAAGCTGATGCCCTTCAGGCCGGGCTGCGTGTTGGAGATGGAATAGAAAATCGCCCAGCGCGCCTTGTCCAGGTCCTGCGGCGGCAGGGTGCTGTCCAGCAGCACCTGCACGTTGTCGGCCATCTGGCTGGCGAAGGCCACTTCCACGAAGATCAGCGGCACGCCCGGCATCTGCGGGTGGAAGTACGCATAGCAGCGGCGGTCGGGCGCCACGCGGTGGCGCAGGTCGTCCCAGGATTTGATCTCGTGGACCGCCTCGTAGAGGATCAACTTTTCCAACAGCGACGCCGGCGAATCCCAGGTCAGCGGACGCAGTTCCAGCAGGCCCACGTCAAACCAGGCCGAGAGCAGCCCTTCCAATTCCTTGTCCAGCGCCTGGATGCCCGCCACCTGCTTGCGCCAGCGCAGCATGTCCGCGCGCAGGTCGACCAGGAAACGCAATCCCTGGGGCTGGGCGTTGAACCGCTTGAACAGGCGCACGCCTTCGCCGCCATCGCCGGCGTAGGTTGCGCGGATCTGCGCCAGCGCGGCCAGCATCAGCCGGCGGTCCTTGCCGTCGGCGGCGGTGTATTGCTCGCACCAGCGGCGCGCCAGCTTGTTGGCGGCGACGTCGGTCAGGCGGGCCTCGAACAGGCGCCGCACTTCGGATTCGCTGGGCAGGCGTCCGCGGTCCCACAGCCGTCCCAGCCGCGTGATGAGGCTGGCGCTTTCGGCCGCGGCGGCGGCGTCGACGAGGTCGGCTTCGGGCTCAGGCGTGCGTGCGCCGCGCGCGGGCGCGAGATTGGCGTGTGCGGACATGGGCGGGCTCCTCGATAACGATGGGATCGGACGGCGCCGCATCGGCGGCGTCTTCGTTGCTTAGTGCGCGCAGCGCTTCAAGCTGGCGCATCAAGTGCGTGTGCGCCAGTGCCTGCGCGGCGTCGGGGTCGTGGGCCTTCAGGGCCTCGAAGATGGCGAGATGTTCGGCGCAGGATTCGTCGATGCGGCCGGGCCGCGACAGGCTGCGATGGCGCGACAGGCTCAGGACCTTGCGCAGGTTGCCCACCATGTCGGACAGCCATTGGTTGCCGGCCAGGGCCTGCACGGCCTCGTGGATCAGGTAATTGGTCTTGTAGTAAGCGTCGATGCGCCCCGCCTTGGCGTGACCCGCCAGCGCGGCATGCAGCGGTTCCAGCTCGGCGAGCTGCGCGTCGCTGGCCTTGCGCGCCGCCTCGAAGGCGCAGCGCCCTTCCAGCATGGCCATCAGCGGGAAGATGTCTTCAAGGTCCTGCAAGGACAGCTCATTGACGAAGCAACCGCGCCGCGGTTCCAGCCGGACCAGGCCTTCGGTGGCCAGCACCTTCAGGGCCTCACGCAAGGGCGTACGCGAAATGCCCATTTCGCCGGCCAGCCGCAATTCGTCGATCCATTCGCCGTTTCGGAGCGCACGCGCATGAATCATGCCGCGCAGGCGGTCCGCGACTTCCAGGTACAAGGCTTGCCGGACGATGGGATGGCTCATGCTCATGGGCTGACGGCGCGGGTGACGCCGTAATTCATAATTATGAATAAGGCCATGATAGACCTGGGCGGGAAGAAAGGTAAACCCCGGGCGCCTCGGTACCTTCCCTAACAGGAAGCTGACAATCCGGGATTAAGACGCCAACCCAGAACCCGTGATACTGAAAATCGGGCGGAAGTAGGACTGAATTAAGACCGCAGCCGGTCCGATCGCGCCTACCATCTCGGCGTCCTGTCACCGAAATATTCAGCCCACGTGAAGATGTCTAACCTAAAGCTAAAGCGGCACGGCGACCTGAACCAGATCATGGCGCTCGTTCAACTGCTGGCAAACGGTCGAAAAGACATTGACGAAGGACGCGTCATCCCCGCGGCAGACGTGTTCGCGCAACTTGAGGCGATGGACCGGGCCGATCGGAATGAGCCGGACGATGGGCCTCCTGCGGCCGGTCGCCCGCTGCGGCCCTGAAAGCCATCAAAAATGCAGAACCCCGTCGACCGCATGGCGCGTCAGTGAGCGCGCCCACCGGCGCGCCGGCAGCCCGTACTTGCTCTCCACCACCTCCGCGCGGGCCAGCAGCTCCGCCGGCGTGATTGCCAGGCGCGGGCCGGAAAAGGCCAGGACGATCTGGTTGCCAGCTTCGACTTCGGGCAGCAGCACGATGCGGTCCTCGAACGCCTTGGACAGGTTGTCGATGTTCTTGCCAAAGCTTTCATGACGGCCGAACAGGTTCACGGCCAGGATGCCGACCTCGCCCAGCACGCGGCGGCAGTCGCGGTAGAACTTCACGCTGTCGCGCACCGGTCCTTCAGCGGCGGCGTCGTACAGGTCGACCATCAATACGGGGCAACGGCCGGCGTTGAGCGGATCGGCCACCCACGCGCCAGCGTCGGCATGTTCGACCTGCAGCCGGTTGGCGCCGGGCAGGCGGAAGAACATGTGGCAGGCGGCGGTCACGCGCGGATTCCATTCCACCGCCAGTAGCGGGCCGCGCGTGTGCTTGGCGCAAAAGCGCGCGAGCGACCCGGCGCCCAGGCCCAGCATGCCGATGGCCTCTTCCTTGGGCGGTTCCAGGAACAGCAGCCAGGCCATCATCTGGGCGGTGTACTCCAGCACCAGGTCGGCCGGGCGCTTGATGTGCATCGCGCCCTGCACCCATTCGGTGTTGAAGTGCAGATAGCGCACGCCGTCCACTTCGGAAAGCGTGGGCTGGTCGAGTTCGGAGGGAAAGTTGGATTTATGCATGGGCGCGATTGTAGGCCCGCCGCCCCGGGGCCGGCGGCTACGCTGCGGTTTCCCAGATGCGCTCCAGCAGGTCCGGGCCGGACACGTCGGACTCCAGGCTGGCCGACAGACGCAGGACGCGCTTGAGGTACAGGTGCGCGTCGCACTCCCAGGTCACGCCCAGCGCGCCGTGCGCCTGGATCGCGTTCTGGGCGGCGCGCCGGCTGGCCTGCACGGCCAGCAGCGGCGCAAACAGGACATCGCGCGGCGCGGACGGCGCGCGCGCATCCATCGAGACCGCCGCCGCCCAGCCTGCCAGGCGCGCATCGTCCAGGCCCATCCAATCTTCGGCCAGACGGTGCTTGATGGCCTGATTGGCGCCGATGGCGCGGCCGAACTGCTGGCGTTCACGCGCATACGCCGCGGCCATGTCCAGCGCCGCGGACGCCGCGCCCAGCATCTCGGCCGAGCGCAGCAGGCGCAGCCGCGTGCGCATCAGATCCCACGTCCCTGGATCGACCGTCACTTCCATGCTTTCCACGATCTCGGGATGGGCCGCCATCGCAACGGGCATGGTCGGATCCAGGCCCGCCGCACCGGCAACGGGCGCCAGCAGGTCCACCCGCAGGACGGTGGCCGCCTGCGCGCGCACGGCCAGCGCACGCACGTCGCCGCCCGCGCCTTCGATGAAGGCCGAGCCGTCCGGGCGCAGGTCGGCATCGGCGTACCAGGTCTCGCCCGCCATCATGGGATCGGCCCACCGCGCCACCCCGCCGCCCGCGTCGCACAGGGTCGGCAGCCGCGCCATGTTGGCCGCCAGCGGCAGGCTCAGCAGATGCCTGCCCGCCTCCTCGGCCACGATCCAGGCCTCTTGCATGCCCAGGCCAAGTCCGCCGTGCGCTTGCGGCGCCAACAAGGCGGGCCAGCCCTGATCGGCCAGTTCGCGCCACAGCGCCTGGCGCGCGGGCGTGTCGTGGTTCGCTGCGGCACGCGACACGGCGGCCGGGTGGCGCTGCGAGAGAAAGCGCTGGGCGGCATCGCGCAACATGCGCTGGTCTTCGCTGAGGTGCAGATTCATGGAACGTCAGGCCTTGGGCAGGCCGAGCATCTGCTCGGCAATGATGTTGCGCTGGATTTCGGAGGTGCCGGCCAGGATGGTTTCGGCGCGCGACCAGAGATAGGCGTGCGTGAGTTGCGCCGCGCCCGCCTCGGCCGCATCCGGCCCCAGGCAGGCGTCCTCGCCCAGCAACTGCAGGGACAGTTCGAGCAGGCGCTGGTGCGCCTCGCTCCAGTGGATCTTGGTGGACGATCCTTCGGGTCCGGGCGGATCGCCCCGCATCGCGCCCGCCAGCGCGCGCTGCGACTTGAGCGCCAGCACATGGCTGTCCGCCGCCAGGCGCGCCCAGCGGTGGCGCACCGAGGCCGACGCCGCCGGCACGCGGCCGCGCGCGTCCGGGCGCAGCGCTAGCTCGCGCACCTGACGCAATTCCTGCGCGAAGCGCACCAGGCGCGGGATGAAGTACGTGCCGCGCTCGAAGCTGGCCGCCGCCATCGCGATCCGCCAACCCTGGTTCAGTTCCCCCAGCAGCGCGTCCGAGGGCACGAACACGTCCTCGAAAAACACCTCGCAGAATTCAGCCTCGCCCGTGATCTGCCGGATGGGCTCGACCCGCACGCCCGGGCTGCGCATGTCCACCAACAGGAAGCTCAGGCCCTTGTGCCGGGCCGCATCGGGGTCGGTACGCGCCAGCACGAAGCACCACTGGGCCCGGTCCGCGAAGGACGTCCAGATCTTGTGGCCGTTCAGGCGAAAGCCGCCCGGCGCCGGTTCGGCCCGCGTGCGCACGGCGGCCAGGTCCGAGCCCGCGCCCGGCTCGGAATACCCCTGGCACCACACCTCGCGGTTCGAAAGAATGCCCGGCAGAAAGCGCCGCTTCTGCGCCTCGCTGCCGAAATGCAGCAGGGTAGGCGCCAGGATGCCGTGGCCGATCAGGTTCACGCCCAGCGGCGCGCCGCAACGCGCGTGCTCTTCGTGAAAGACGGCCTGGCGCGACAGCGGCAGCGCCTTGCCGCCGTAGGCCACAGGCCAGCCCAACCCGGACCAGCCATGGGCGCACAGCGTGTCTTCCCAGGCGCGCCGGTAGTCCAGGTTGCGCGGATCGGCGCCGCCCGGCCAGGCGCGCGCGAAATCGGCGTAGGCCGTGTCGAGCCAGCGGCGCAGGTCCAGGCGGAAGGCCTGATCTTCCCGCGCCCCGCCATTCTGCTCTGCACAGGCCCGCCCTGCATCCGCCGGCGCGAATGTTTGCTGCATCGTCATGCGCTCACTCCAGGCGGATGTTCGAATCGCGCGCCACCTTGGCCCACGTCGCCACGTCCTGCTGGAGGAAGGCGCCGAAGGCTTTCGGATCGCTGCCAATGATGTCCAGCCCCAGGCCCACGAACTGCGCCTTCACCTCCGGCTGCTGCAAGATCTGCGCAAGATTCTGGTAGAGCTTGTCGATCACGGGCTGGGGCGTACGCGCAGGCGCCACCAGACCCAGCCACGGCATGGCCGAATAGCCCGGCAGGCCGGAGGCGGCCACCGTGGGCAGTTCGGGCACCGACGCCGAGGGCTTGGCCGTCGTGACCGCCAGGGCGCGCAGCTTGCCGTCCTTGACGAAGGGCCCGGACGAAGCCCACGCGTCGAACATCACCTGCAGGCGCCCCGCCACCAGGTCGTTCAGCGCCGGCGCGCTGCCCTTATAGGGGATGTGCGCCATCTGGACACCGGCCATGCTGTTGAAGAGTTCGGCTTCCAGATGCGTGGAACTCCCCGTGCCCACCGAGCCGTAGCTCACCTTGCCCGGGTTGGCCTTCAGATAGGCGATCAGCTCGCCCACGTTCTTGGCCGGCACCGACGGATGCACGCCCAGCACGTGCACCACGGACGCCACCTGCGTGACCGGCGCGAAATCCTTGATCGGGTCGTAATTCACTTTGGGGTAGATGCTGGGCGCGATGCCCAGCGACGACGCGGCCATCAGCAAGGTGTAGCCATCCGGCTCGGCGCGCGACACGTAGTCCGACGCGATCATGGTGCCGCCCCCTGGCTTGTTCTCCACGATCACCGGCTGGCCGAGCTTGCCGCTCAGCTTTTCCGCCAGCAGGCGGCTCATGATGTCGGTCGCGCCGCCTGGCGAGAACGGCACCACGATACGCACGGGGCGGCTCGGATAATTGTCCTGGGCCTGGGCAGCGCCCGTGGCGCCAAAGCAGGCCAGTGCGACGCCGGCCAGTATTGTCTTGATCATGCTTGTCTCCTCCTGGGATTTGCGCGGTCGCGCTACGGGGTTGCGGGCAGGATCAGCGCGTCCAGCACCGCGACGCCCTGCCCCGCCTCTTTGATCAGCAATGGATTCACTTCTATCTGCGACACCTGCGCCGGCGCGGCGAGCAAGGCGTTGCCGACGGCCACGATGCTTCTGCAGGCCGCCGCCAGGTCGCCCCGGGGCTTGCCCCGGAACCCATCCAGCAGCGCGAACGCCTTGAGCTCCCGCAACATCTCCAAGGCGATGTCCTCGTCCACCGGCAAGAGGCGGTGGCTGGTGTCCTGGTAGATCTCGGTCAGCACGCCGCCCAGGCCCACCGTCAACACCGGGCCGAAGACGGGGTCGCGCGTGGCGCCGACGATGATCTCCGCGACGCCGCACTCCATCTTCTGCACCAGCACGCCGTCGATGCGCGCATCGGGCTGCGCGCGCGACGCGGCCTCGGTCACCTGGGCATACGCGCCGCGCACCGCCTGCTCGTCCGCCAGATTCAGCGCCACGCCGCCCGCTTCGGTCTTGTGGGCGATGTCGGGGCTCAGGACCTTCAGCGCCACCGGATATCCGGCGCGGCGCGCGCCGCGCACGGCCTCGTCCGCGCTGTGCGCCACGTCGGCCGCGGCCTCGGGCAGGCCGCAGGCGGCCACATAGGCGCGGGCCTGCGCTTCGTTGCACGGCAGGCCGGGCGCGGACGCGGCCGTGACGGCGGGCAGGGCCGCCTGCCGTTTGTCCCCGCGCGCGGCGCGCCACAACAGATAAGGCGCCAATGCCTCCACCGCCTGGCCCAGATCCTCGAACACCGCCACCTCGGCCTCGCGCAGCGCGGCGCGGCTTTGCGCCAGGCCGGTATCGATCGCGACGAAAAGTCGCCGATGCTGGCGCGAGGCCTCGGCCAAGGCATCGGCCATGCGGTCCAGCATGTAGCCGGGCGCGTACACCACCACGGCGTCAATCGCGGCGGACGTGGCCAGCGCCTGCAGCACGGTGCGCACAAAGGCCGGATCGTTGACCACATTGCCGGTCACGTCCACCGGATTGCCGACCATGCCGTAATCGGGAATGCCGCCGCGCAGAATGTCCTGCAGATCGGGCGGCAGGTCCGGCAGCGCCAGCCCGGCGCCGATGAACTTGTCCGCCAGGATCGCCCCCAGGGCGCCGGACATCGTCAGCACCACCACGCGCTTGCCGGCCGTGCGGTGCCGCAGCGTCGCCAGGCTGGCCAGGTGCGCCATCTGCGCAAAATCGTGGGCCTCGATGACATTCAGTTGGCGAAAGGCCGCCGCGTACACCCGGCGGTCGCCGGCCAGCGCCGACGTGTGCGACTGCACGGCCTGCGCCCCCTTGTCCGTGGCCCCGGCCTTCAATGCGATCAGCAGCTTTCCCTGGCGCTCCAGCTCGCGGCAGGCGCGCACGAACCGGTCGCCGTCGCGCAGTTGTTCGATATAGCCCAGCACGATCTGCGTCTGCGGATCGGCCGCCAGGTATTCCAGGTACTGCGAAAAGTCGATGCAGGCTTCGTTGCCCGTGTTGATGAAGTGGGAGAACGGCAATCCCAACCGGCGGGCGATGGCATACACCGCCGCGCACACGTTGCCGCTCTGGGTGAGCAGACTGACCGACCCGGGCCCCGCCTGAGCAGGCGCGGTCTTGAAGACGGAGGCGAATGCGGTGTGGGCCTGCGTGTTCAGGTTTGCAAAACCCATGCAATTGGGCCCCGCCACCGCCATGCCGCTTTCCGCCACGAAGGCCTCCAGCTCGTCCTGCAGGCGCGCGCCCTCGCCACCGGCTTCGGCAAAACCGGCGGCGTAGACGATAGCCGCGCGGATGCCCTTGGCGTGGCAGCGCCGCAGCATCGGCGTCACGTCGGCCGCGCCAATCGCCAGCACCGCCAGATCCACCGCGTCGGGCACGGCTTCGATGTCGGGCCAGCAACGCAGGCCGAAGACTTCCTGGTACTTCGGATTGACCGGATAGATGCCGCCCTTGAAGCCGAATCGGGTCAGCAGGTCCAATGGCATGCCGCCGATGCGGCCCGGGTTGGAACTGGCGCCGATCATGGCGATCGATCGGGGGTTCAGCAAAGGATCGAGGCGGGCGATCATGCGGCGTCGCCCTTGTTGCCGCCAGCCGGGCTCGCGTCGCCTGGCGCCCCCTCGACGAGCGGCGCGCCCGCATCCCGCGCGGGCAGATCCTTGTTCCGTTGGATGGCCTGCGCCAGGCCGCGCTGGCGCACCGCCTGGAATTCTTCGCTCAGGTGGGACAACTGATGCGTGTCGAAGTGCGCCGACAGTGCCGTGCGAAAGCCCTGCGCGTCGGCGGTGCGATTGAGCGACCGCTTGATCAGACGCAGGCCGAAAGGCGGCGCCTGCGCGATGCGCTGCGCCAGCGCCAGCGTCGCGGCGTCCAGCTCCGCATCGGGCACGACCCGGTTCACCATGCCGATGCGCAAGGCCTCCTGCGCATCGACCTTTTCGCCGGTGTAGAGCATTTCCTTGGCCTTGCGCAGCCCCATCACCCACGGATGGATCAGCACTTCAGTGGCGGCGGCAGCCAGCGTGTGGCCCACGGGATCGGAGAAGTACGCGGTGTCCGAACACACCACCAGATCGCACATGTTGGCGATCATGAAGCCGCCCGCCACGCAGGCGCCCTGCACCTGCGCCACGGTGGGTTTGGGGAAATCCCAAATGCGCAGACAGTAGCCGTAGTAGCGGCGGGATTCGTACTCCCAGCGTTCTTCGACCGTGAAGTCGGCCCGTTTGGCCTGCGCTTCCTTCAGGTCGTGACCCGCCGAAAAATGCGCCCCGCGGCCGGCCAGGACGACCACCCGCACGGCGTCGTCCTGCTCGGCCCGCGACAGGGCGTCGTCCAGCTCGTCCAGCATCTGCTGGCTCTGCGCGTTGCGCGCGGATTCACGGGCCAGGCTGATGCGGCATACCGCGTCGTGCCGTTCGACGGCCAGGGTGGCGTATTGCATGGTCTCCTCGTCCTTGTCATGCCGCGCCATCGAATGCGGCGCGATCCCATGCATTGAATTAACGCACCTCAAATCCTAAACTACAAAATATTCATGGACTTTTTCCCACAATATGAACAACCCATCACCGACCGCTGGAACCCAGAGCATGCGGCGCGCGCTTGGCCTGTTGCGTGTGCTGGCGCAGCACCAGGAAGACGGCATCGATCTGCAGGGCGTCATGGCGGCCACCGGGCTGGAACGCTCCACCGCCCACCGCCTGCTCAGTTGCCTTCTGGAAGAGCAGTTCGCGGAACGCGACCGCGCCACCCGCCGATATCGGCTGGGCGTGGATTCGATGCAATTGGGATTTGCCGCCTTGCGGCGCACGCCGCTGCTGGACGCCCTGCGTCCGTTCGCGCAAAAACTCGCGCGTCTTTCCGGCGATACCGTGTTCCTCGTGATCCGCCAGGGCGATTACGCGCTGTGCCTGCTGCGCGAGGCCGGTTCGTTCCCGGTCAAGGTCTTTACCATCGACCAGGGCGAGCGCCGGCTGCTCGGCGTGGGCGCGGGCGGGCTGGCGCTGATGGCAGCCCTGCCGGATGAAGAGATCGCCGCACTCTACGCGCGGCATGCGGCCAGCTACGCACACATCCGCGTCTCCAGCCCGGCGCTAATGAAGGCGGTCCGGCAGACCCGCAGCGCAGGCTACTCGGAGATCGTGGACACCATCACGCCAGGCGTGTCGGGCGTGGGCGTGGCGTTTCCGGTGTCGGAGCTGACCTGGGTCGCGTTCAGTTTCGGCGCGATCAGCAGCCGGCTCGACGCCCCGCGGCGGGCGCAGATGGGCGCCTTGCTGCACGCAGAATGCCAGGCCTGGGCCAAGGACTACCTGGGCCAGGACGCCCAATGAAAAACCCGCGAGCCCCCGGCGTTGCCGGGACCTCGCGGGGCGATGCGCGCCGGGCGGATCAGATCCGCTCGAAGATCGCGGCGATGCCCTGGCCGCCGCCGATACACATGGTCACCAGCGCATAGCGCCCGCCCACGCGCTGCAGCTCGTGCAGGGCCTTGGTGGCAATGATGGCGCCGGTGGCGCCGATCGGGTGGCCCAGGCCAATGCCGCTGCCGTTGGGGTTCACCTTGGCCGGGTCCAGCTTCAGTTCGCGCGACACGGCGCACGCCTGCGCGGCGAATGCTTCATTGGCTTCGATGACGTCAAGCTGGTCGACGGTCAGGCCGGCCCGCTTGAGCGCGGCCTGCGTGGCCGGCACGGGGCCGATGCCCATGATGTCGGGGTCCACGCCCGCATGCGCGTAAGCCACCAGGCGCGCCAGCGGCTTGACGCCGCGCTTGGCCGCCACCGACGCGTTCATCAGGACCAGCGCGCCCGCGCCATCGTTCAGCCCGGATGCGTTGCCTGCCGTGACCGAGCCGTTTTCCTTCTGGAACACGGGCTTGAGGGTGGCCAGCGTGTCGACCGTGACGTCGCGGCGCACGTGCTCGTCGGTGTCGAACACGATCTCGCCCTTGCGCGACTTGATCTTGACCGGCACGATCTGGTCGCGGAAGTAGCCCGCGTCGATCGCCGCGGCGGCGCGTCGATGCGATTCGGCGGCCATGGCGTCCTGGTCCTGGCGATTGATGCCGAAACGGGCCGCCACGTTCTCGGCCGTGACGCCCATGTGCATCTTGCCGAACGGATCGGACAGCGCGCCAGTCATCATGTCCAGCATGACGCTGTCGCCCATCCGCGCGCCCCAGCGCTGGGCCGGCGCGATGTACGGCGCGCGGCTCATGCTTTCGGCGCCCGCGCCCACCGCGATGTCGGCGTCGCCCAGCATGATCGTCTGCGCCGCGGACACAATGGCCTGCAGCCCCGAGCCGCACAAGCGGTTGACGTTGAAGGCGGGGGTTTCCTTGGAGATGCCGGCGTTCATGGCGGCCACGCGCGAGAGATACATGTCGCGCGGCTCCGTGTTGATGACGTGGCCGACGGCGACGTGGCCCACCTCATCGCCCGAGACGCCCGCGCGCTCGAGCGCGGCCTTGATGACGGTGGCGCCCAGATCGCAGGGCGGCACGTCTTTGAGCGCGCCCCCGAAATCCCCGATCGCGGTGCGGACGGCCGAAGCAACGATGACTTCATTCATGGTGTTTCCTCCTTGTGGTGCGTTTCGTATGGTGCAATGCATTCGATGACGTGCATTCCATCATACTGCCCGCCCCTTGCGCGTCGGCCTCATCCTTGCGGCTTGCGCGCGGCGCGGCGCGCGATGAACTGGTCCACGGCGTCGGCGTGCGCCTGCGTCTTGTGGGCCAGCGCCTGATAGGCCGCCGACAGTTCCAGCAAGGTGTCCAGCCGCACATGCTGGCTTTCGCGCAGCAGCCGCTTGGTCAGCCGCACCGCGTCCGGCGAATTGGCCGCCATGCGCGCCGCCAGCGCATGCGCGGCGGGCAGCAGCTCGCCCGACGGCACCACGCGCGATACAAGCCCCCATTGCAGCGCCGTGGCCGCATCGATCGCGTCGCCGGTAAAGGACATCTCCGCCGCGCGCGCCTGCCCGATCAGCCGCGGCAGGAACCAGGCGCCGCCGTCGCCCGGCACGATGCCCAGCTTGACGAAGCTTTCCGCAAACGTGGCCTCCTGCGCCGCGATGCGCACATCGCACATGCACGCCAGGTCGCAGCCCGCGCCGATGGCCGGGCCGTTCACCGCGGCGATGGTCGGCACCTCCAGCGCGTACAGCGCCAGCGGCAGGCGCTGGATGCCGTGACGGTATTCCTGGCGCAGCGCCGCGCTGCCCACCTCGGGGCCGATCTGCCGCTGCATGTCCTTGACGTTCCCGCCCGACGAAAACACGCTGCCCGCGGCGGTGATGATCAGCACGCGCACCGAGTCATCACGCTCGATGCGCGCGAATTCGGCCAGCAGTTCATCGACCATGGCGCTGCCCGTGAGCGCGTTGCGGGTCGCCGGATCATTCAAGGTCAGGGTGACCACCCCGTCGGCGCTCTGTTCAACCTGTACCAGCTCTGCCATGCCTGCTCCTTCTTCAATCGCAACAATCACTGTTTCGGGATGCCGGCGCGCTGGGCGGCCTCATCCCATTTGCGGATCTCCTGGCGCTGGAACTCGCCCAGCTCCTTGGGGCCCACCGGAAACACCTCCCAGTTGGTGCGCGCCAGGAACTCGGCGGCGTCGGGCGTGCGATAGATCGCCAGCAAGGTGTCGGCCAGCGCATCGATGATGGGCGCGGGCGTTTTGGCCGGCGCGAAGGCGGCCGTCCAGTTCACCATGTAGTAGCCCGGAAAGCCCGATTCCTGCAAGGTCGGCGTGTCGGGCGAACTTTTCAGCCGGCTGTCCCCGGTGACGGCCAGCAGCCGCATCCGCCCGCTCTGCACGAAGGGGATCACGGCGCCATAGTCCGCGAACACGAAGTCCACCTGCCCGCCCGCCAGGTCGGTCAGCGCGGGCGCCGCGCCGCGATACGGCACGTGGTTGGCCTTGACGCCGCCCATCGACAGGAACAGCTCCGTGGCGATCTGGTACGAGGCGCTGCCGCTGCCATAGTTCAACGCCCCCGGCCGCTGGCGGGCGGCCTCGACCAGGTCCTTCACCGACTGGTAGGGCGCGTCGGACTTCACCGCCAGCGCCATCGCGCCATAGCCCAGCCGCGCCACGGGCGCGAAATCCTTGACCGGGTCGTAGGGCAGGTTCTTGTACATGGCGGCGTTCGTGGCCACCGGCGAATTGCTGGCCAGCAGCAGCGTGTAGCCGTCGGCCGGCGCCGTGGCCACGGCCTGCGCGGCGATGAAACTGTTGCCGCCGGGCCGGTTCTCCACCGTGACCGCCACGCCCAGCTTTTCCTCCATCTTCCTGGCCACATAGCGCGCGTTGCTGTCCGTCCCGCTGCCCGGCGGGAACGACACGATCAGCCGGATCGGCTTGTCGGGGTAGGCGGCCAGCGCCACCGTTGCGGGCTGCGCCAGCCACACGGCGCCTGCCAGCGCCGCCAGGCGTATCACCTTGTTCATGCTGTCTCCTTTGTTGTGTGCCGCCCGGTCCGCGCGGGGCGCGGCAGGGCGTGGCATGAAGCGTAGGCACGCAGGCAGGTGACGTCTAATATTAATTTTTGCGCGGGTGATATCCCTGCCGTATCGGCGCCCCGCCGCGCCCCTGGGCGCCGCCGTCGATACGAAACACATATCGCAAATCCAAAAAATAATATTGGACAGCTTTCAGCGCGCTCCCGGATAGTGAGCCCCGGCGCCTGTCGCGGCGCCTTTGTCCGACCCGGAGCGCCCGATGATCGATACGCTGGAACTCACCGCCATTCCCCCCGAGGACGAAGCCTTGCGCGCCGAGGTGCGCGCCTTCCTGGCCGATACGCTGGACGGCCTGGAACCCGACGAACGCGCCCGCTCGTGGATGGGCTTCGACGCGGGCTTCAGCCGCCAGCTTGCCGAGCGCGGCTGGCTGGGACTGACGCTGCCGCGCGAATACGGCGGCGCGGCGCGCGGCCACTTCGCGCGCTTCGTGCTGTCCGAGGAACTGCTGGGCGCGGGCGCCCCCGTGTCCGCCCACTGGATCGCCGACCGCCAGAGCGCGCCGCTCATCCTGAAATACGGCACGCCAGCGCAAAAGGATTTCTACCTGCCGCGCATCTGCGCCGCGCAGGCGTTCTTCTGCATCGGCATGAGCGAACCGGGCTCCGGCTCGGACCTGGCCAGCATCCGCACGCGGGCCACGCCCGTGTCCGGCGGCTGGCGCCTGAACGGCAGCAAGATCTGGACCACCAACGCGCACCGCTCCCACTACATGATCGCGCTCGTGCGCACGTCGGGCACCGCCGACGACCGGCACCAGGGCCTGTCGCAGGTCATCGTGGACCTGTCGCTGCCCGGCGTGTCGGTGCGCCCGATCGAGGACCTGGCGGGCGACGCGCATTTTTCCGAGGTCTTTTTCGACGATGTCGCGCTGGCCCCCGATGCGCTCATCGGCGAGGAAGGCGCGGGCTGGGCGCAGGTCAATGCGGAGCTGGCCTTTGAACGCAGCGGACCCGAGCGCCTGTACTCCAGCATCGCGCTGCTGGAATGCTGGCTGGCGCACTGCCGCGACCGCGATGCCGGCGCCGATGCAACCAGCCACGCCGCGCTGGGCAGCATCCTGTCGCAGATGGCGGTGTTGCGCGCCATGTCGCTGGCGGTGGCGGGCAAGCTGGCGGCGGGCCTCAGCCCCGCCACGGAAGCCTCGCTGGTGAAGGACCTGGGCACCGAGCTGGAACAGGCCATCCCCCGCCTCATCGGCGATACGCTGGGGCGGCATCCGCAGCGGCCCGTGCCCTTGCCGCTCTTGCGCACGCTGGCGTACCTGGACCAGGTGGCGCCGACGTTCTCGCTGCGCGGCGGCACCCGTGAAATCCTGCGCGGCATCATCGCCCGCGGCCTTGGCCTTCGATAAGGACGACCTTCATGGACAACATTTTTGGCGACGCCGCCGAACGCCTCTTCGCCCAGACCTGCACGCCGGACGTGATCCGCGGCGCCGAGCAGGGCCAGCCGCAGGCCGCCGCCTGGCAGGCCTGCGAGGACGCCGGCTTCGCGGATGCGCTGGTGCCTGAGGAACAGGGCGGCGCCGGACTGGGCCTGGCAGACGCCCTGCCCATCGTGCTGGCGGCCGGCCGGCACCTGTGCCCCTATCCAATCGCCCACACCCTGCTGGCCCGCGCCTGGCTCGCCCGCGCGCGGCGGCCGCAGGCGTCGGGCGCCATCGCGCTCGCCCCGCACGGGCTCGCGATCGACGGCCAGCGCATCGCCGGCCTCAGCGTGCCCTGGGCACGCTGCGCCGATTACGTGCTGGCCGGCATCGATGGCCAGGCCTGGCTGCTGCCCATGCAGGCCGCGCGCGTGGAGCCCGACGGGGTGCACGGCAGCCTGGACGCGCAGGTTTCCTGGGCGCGGGCCGATGCCGAGCGCATCGACGGCGCCGCGCCGCTGGACACGCTGGCGGCGGCCGCCTGCGCGGGCCTCATCGCCGGCGCCATGGATCGGGTGCTGACGATGACGCTGGACTACGCCAACCAGCGCGCCCAGTTCGGCAAGCCCATCGGACGCTTCCAGGCGGTGCAGCAACAGATCAGCGTCATGGCCGAACAGGTGTGGGCCGCGCGCATGGCGGCGCAACTGGCCTTCCAGGGCGAGGACGGCCTGCCGCGCCCCCTGCTCGCGGCGCTGGGCAAGGCCCGCGCCAGCCAGGCCGTACCGCCGGTCGCCGACATCGCGCACGCCGTGCACGGCGCCATCGGCGTCACCGAGGAATACGACTTGCAGCTCTACACGCGCCGGTTGCGTGCATGGCGTCTTGCGGCCGGATCGGAATCCCATTGGCACGAACGCATCGGCGCCGATGCCCTGGCCAGCAACGCGGACGCGCTGACCTACCTGCGCACGACGCTGTACGCCAAGGAAGCGCAATGAGGGCGGAGATAGGTGACGAAATGCGCGACGAGATGGGCCTGAACATCGGCGCGGACCTGGGCCAGGACCTGAGCCAGGACCCGCGCGGCTACCTGCCGCTGTCCGGCGTCCGCGTGCTGGACCTGAGCCGCGTGCTGGCCGGTCCCTGGTGCACCCAGACGCTGGCCGACCTGGGCGCCGAAATCTGGAAGATCGAAGCGCCCGGCCAGGGCGACGACACGCGCGGCTGGTCGCCGCCCGACGTCGATGGCGAATCCACCTACTTCATGTGCGCCAACCGCAGCAAGGCGTCGATCGCCGTCAACCTGAAGCATCCGGAAGGCCAGCGCCTCGTGCGCGAGCTGGCGCGCGAGGCCGACGTGCTCGTCGAGAACTACCGGCTCGGCGCCCTGGACGCCTTTGGCCTGGGCTATGAAGACCTGTCGGCGCTCAACCCGGGCCTCGTGTATTGCTCGATCAGCGGCTACGGCAGGACCGGGCCGCGCGCGGGCGAGCCGGGTTACGACTTCGTGATCCAGGCCGAAAGCGGACTGATGTCGATCACCGGCGAGCCGGGCGGCGCGCCGATGAAGCTGGGCGTGGCCATCACGGACCTCGTGACCGGCATGAACGGCGTACAGGCGATCCTGGCCGCCCTGCTGGCGCGTGCGCGCAGCGGGCGCGGGCAGCACATCGACCTGGCGCTGCTGGACGGCGCGGTGTCCGTGCTGGCCAATGTCGGCGCGGGCTATCTGGCCGCGGGTCAGACGCCGCGCCGGCTGGGCAACGCGCACCCCACGGTCGTGCCCTACCAGATCTTCGCGACCCGCGACGGCTCGTTCGCCCTGGCGGTGGGCAACGATGCGCAGTTCGCCCGGCTTTGCGACCTGGTCGGCCGGCCGGAATGGCGCGACGATCCGGCCTATGCCACCAGCCGCGCGCGCGTGCTGAACCGCGAGCGGCTGATCCCGGACCTCGAACGCATCTTCGCCGGCGAGGACACCGCGCATTGGCTGCGGACCGTGCGCGCGGCCGGCATTCCCGCCGGCGCGGTGCGCAGCGTGGACGAGGCGCTAGATGCCCCCGAGATCACCGCGCGCGGGCTGGTGGCCGACACGCCGGACGCCCGCCATGGCACGCTGCGCCTGTTGCGCTCGCCCCTGCGCCTGCTCGGCACGCCGCCGCGCGACCCGGCCGCGCCGCCGCGCCTGGGCGAACACACCGACGCGGTGCTGGCCCGCGTGCTGGCCCTGGACGACGCCGCGCTGGACCGCCTGCGCGCGCAAGGCGCCATCGCCTGACCCGATCGGGATCCGCCGCCCCGCCGTATCATGCGGCGTCTTCCCCGCCTGGACTTCCGCCATGGATTTGCGCCATCTCCAGCAGTTCCTCGTCCTTGCCGAAACGCTGAACTTCCATCGCGCCGCGGAAAAACTGCATATGTCGCAGCCGCCGCTGTCGGTGTCGATCCGCAAGCTCGAAGCGCAGGTGGGCGCGGCGCTGTTCGTGCGCGGCCGCCAGGGCGTCAAGCTCACGGAGGCCGGGCTGGCCGCGCTGGATGAAGCGCGCCGCGCCCTCTTCCATGCCGAGCAGTTCCGGCTTGCCGCCCGCGCCGGGGCCGCAGGCGAAGGCGGCACGGTGCGCATCGGATTCGTGGGGTCGGCCACGCACGACGTGCTGCCGCGCATCCTGCCGCGCTTTCGCGAACGCTATCCGGGCGTCACGGTGGTGCTGCGCGAGGCCACATCGATCCGCATCATGCAGGAACTGGAGGAAGACACGCTGGAAGTCGGCATCGTGCGCGTGCCGGTGGCGATGGGATCGAGCGTGCGGCTGTCGCCGCTGACGACCGAGACCTTCGCGCTCGCCGTGCCCAAAGCGCACCCGCTGGCGCGGCGCAGCCGCGTGCGCCTGACCGATCTGGCGCAGGAGCCGTTCATCATGTACACGGCCACCGAAGCCGCGGGACTGCGCATGGCGGCGATCAATGCCTGCCAGTTGCGTGGATTCACCCCGCGCATCACGCAGGAGGCGGTACAGGTGCAGACCCTGCTCAGCCTGGTCGAGAGCGGACTGGGCGTGGCGCTGGTGCCCGCGGGGGGCCGGCGCCATCCCGGCACCGGCGTGGTCTACAAGGCGCTCGCCGACTTCCCCGCCGGGGCGTCCATCGGCATTTCGCTGGCCTGGAATCCCGCCACCGAGCGCAGCGCCACGCGCAATCTGCGCGAAATGGCCGGGCTGGCGTTTCGCGACAAAAACCCGAAATAGCCGCCCCGCTTGCGGCAATGCCGCGGGCAGGCTTAGGATGGAGCATGGTCACGCGGCGGCAACCGGCCGGATTTCCGGTCCGGCGCCGGGGCGGACGTTCGAACCTCGTCACCGATTCGGGAGCACATCGTGAAGACAGTTGCTGAGCTTCTCAGGGAAAAAGCCAATCACGCCGTCGTGACGGTGTCGCCGGACTCGTCGGTGTTCGACGCCGTCAAGACGATGGCCGACCGCAGCATCGGGGCGGTGGTGGTGGTGGAAGGCGAGGTGGTGCTGGGCATGCTGACCGAACGCGATTACGCGCGCAAGATCGTGCTGCAGGACCGGTCATCGCGCACGACCAAGGTGCGCGACATCATGACCGACTCGGTGTATTACGTCAGCCCCACGGATACGCGGGAACACTGTATGGCCATGATGACCGAACGGCACTTTCGCCATCTTCCGGTCATCGAGAACGACAAGCTCATCGGCCTGCTGTCCATTGGCGACCTGGTCAAGGACGTGATGAGCGAGCAGAAATTCATCATCCACGAACTCGAGCGCTACATCACGGGCGAACGCGGCTGACGGGGTGTTGCCTGGCGTGTTGCCTGCATGAAGGCCGGCGGCGGACGCCTCTGCGCGTCCCGCCGGGCTGCGCCGCACCTAGCCCGCCGTCAAGATCCTCGACGCCGGCACGATCAGGCCCAGGCCAGCGGCCAGCAGCAGGAAGAACACCATGCGCTTGACGGTCTTCATCGAATTCTCGGTGCTGTAGCGCCGCGCAAACCACGTCACCCCGATCACGATCGGCAGCGCCTGCAGGCTAAGCCAAAACGATGACGCCGTGAAAGCCCCCTGCCCCGTCACCAGCGCCAGGCGCACTGTGGCGTTGAGCGAGAACAGGATGAGCAGGCTGTTGCGGATGGTGGCCAGCGGCAGCGGCTGGCGGTACAGGTGATAGACCATGGGCGGGCCGGCGCTGGAAAAAAGGCCGCCCAGCACCCCCGACACGCCGCCGAAGAACACGCTGGAAGCGCGGGAGGAAAGCTGCGCCAGCGGCTCGGTGCGGGCCACGAGCAAAATGGCGCAAGCCAGGATGGTGATGCCCAGGAGCAACTGCAGCAGCACCGCCATGGACCCGCTGATCCACGTCAACGCGGCCACGCCCACCCCGACACCCGCCAGGCTGCTGATCGCGGCGGGCGTCAGCAAGGACCAGTTCACCTGCGGCCGGGCGCGCAGCAGCGTCACGGCGGCGTTTGCCAGCGACAGCACGCTGACCACGTTGGCCACTTCGGACACGGTGGCAAGCTGGAACACACCCGACAGGCCCAGCAGCACCAGGCCGAACGCAAAGCCGGTCATCGTCTGCGCATAGGTGGCAAGCGCCACGCAAGCCAGAAACAGCAGATGTTGATAGATGCTCATGCGGGGGAGCCAGACCTCGGCTCTGCCCGGCTGCGCGCCAGGGCGGCAGTGAGCGGATCGACGGGAGACGGCGTGGTAACGGGTTAACGGGTTAACGGATTTTTGACGCCGGGCATCATAGCACTGGCCGCAGGGGCCGACCGCTAGGCCCCCTTGCCCCCGCGTCGGGGTTGCACGGACGGGGCGATTGCACACATTTAGTCACAAGCTGATGCGCTCCCGCACCGCGTCCACAGCGGGACGCCGCTATCCTTGCCGCCCGGCTAGCCCGACATGCCCGCCCCCGCCGCGCCATCCCGGCCCGCGCCTGGGGACCGCACGCCCGCCCCGCGAGAATGACGCCCAAACAAACCACGATCAACACGGTGACGCTGACCTGCTCCACCTGCGGCAGCGCCCAGTTCACCAAGCTGGACACCAACGAATACCAGTGCAGCCACTGCCACGCGGTCACGCTGGTCGAAGACAACGTCGCGCAGCGGCTGGAAAAGATCCTGCGCAACATCCAGAGGCCGCCTTCCGCGCCCATGAAGCCCATCGCGGTCGCGGCGATCTTGGTGGCGATCGTGGCCGGCGTCCTGGTTCCCCTGGCCGTCGGGTTGCTGGGCTCGCGCCCGACGCCCTCGCCCGGCCGCAGCGCGGAACCGCCCATCGACGCCGCGCGGGTCAAGCTGACCGACGTCCAGGAAATCAAGGCGCGCGGCCGCACGCAACTGGTCATGATGGTACGCAACGAGACCGGCCGGAAGATCGACGTGCCGCGCGTCACGGCGTCGTTCTTCCAGGGCGACCTGTCGCTGGCGACGGTATCCGGCTCGGCGCCCGCCCGCTCGCTGGAGCCGGGCGAATACACCCCCATGACGATCGCCGCGCCCGCCAAGGCGTTCAGCCGCTACGACCTGCAGGTCGGCACGCCGTCGCCCGCCCGCGGCAGGAACAATGACGTGGCCGCCAGCAAGGTGCAACTGGTCCGCAATGACGGCACTTACCGTCTGGTCGGCCTGATTCGCAACCGGGGGTCCAGCCCGGCCGGCAGCACGCAGATCACCGTGATGCTGTACGGCGCCGACGGCAGGCTGATCGGCACGGGCAACGGCTACGCCACGGCCAGCCCCCTGGCCCCGGACGCGCTGACGTCCTTCGACGTGCGCTGCGAGATGCTGCGCGACGGCGAGGTGGCCTCCTACGACTACATGGTGCAAAGTGAAAGCTGACCAGAACGCTGCCCCCGGCACGACCCGGCGCCTGGCGCGGCCCGCCATGGCCGGCCTGGCGCTGATCCTGTTTGCCGCCGGCGGATACGCCGCCTGGAAGTACACGGCACTCGGGCCCGCGCGCCAGCCGTCCGGGGCCGCGGTCACGGCCAGCACCGCGCCGCCGGCGGTCGAGCCGCCCGCCAGCCGCATCGTGCGCGTCAGCCCCGCCAATACGCGCGTCATCGACCACGTGCGCCTGACCACCGAAGAGCTGCTGGACCCGGATTTCGCCCTGTTCGATGCCGGCGCGCTCAAGCTGTCGGCGCCGCGCCGGCTGCTCGACGAAATCGAGCGTCCGGTCCTGTATGCCGAACTGGTCAACACCAGCGACCGGTACGTTGCCCTGTCGCCCCGCGCCGAGATCGCGGTGTTCGACGGGTCGCGCCAGCTCGACCTGCGCCAGTCCTGGTCCCTGCCCACCCACCTGTACCCCGGCGAGCGCGTGCCGGTGGCGCTGACCGGGCGCGTGGAACGCTATTCGGAAGTCAAGACGAACTGGCTGCCGGCCAAGCGCGCCGCCCTGCCCGGCCCCAGGCCCGCGCTTGCCGTGACGGTGGAAAACACCGAGGCCGGCATCGGCACCGGCACGCTGAACTTCAGCTACCGCTTCCGTTACAAGTACGTGACCGTCCACGGCCGGGTTCGCAACGACAGCGCCGACGACGTCGACACCGTGCGCGTGTGGGTCAGCCTGTACGACGCCCAGGACCAGATCACGGGCGCCACGTTCAAGGAGCTGCGGCTGCCGCGCCTGCCGCCCGGCGACAGCGCGCCCTTCGAGGTCGACGTCAAGCAGTACGGGGGCAATTTCGCCCGCGTAGGCGTGGTCTACGACGCCAGCACGCCCTGAGCGGCCGGCCGCCCCCAACCGGTCAGGACGCCCGGATCCCCCGGCAGCCCGCGCGGCCGCCGTTTTGCGCGGCACCTCTGCGGCCGCGCCGTCGCCCCCGAGCAACAGCGGGAACGAGCAAGTCTTATATAAGATATAAGACATTTGCTTGCCGCCCCCACTTGCTTCTACAATTCCGGCCGACAACCCTTCTTCCAACCCGACTTTGAGCAGGCCTCACATGCTGGATACTTACCGCCAACACGTTGCCGAACGCGCGGCTCTGGGGATCCCCCCGCTGCCCCTTACGGCCAAACAAACCGCCGAACTGATCGAACTGCTGAAGAACCCGCCCGCCGGCGAAGAACAGAACCTGGTCGAACTGCTGACGCATCGCGTGCCGGCCGGCGTGGATGACGCCGCCAAGGTCAAGGCTTCCTACCTGGCCGCCGTGGCCCTGGGCAAGGAAGCTTGTGCGCTGATCAGCCGTGCCAAGGCGACGGAACTGCTGGGCACGATGCTCGGCGGCTACAACATTGGCCCGCTGGTCGAACTGCTGGACGATGCGGAAATCGGCACCATCGCCGCCGATGCGCTCAAGAAGACCCTGCTGATGTTCGACGCCTTCCATGACGTCAAGGAAAAGGCCGACAAGGGCAACGCCAACGCCAAGTCCGTGATGCAAAGCTGGGCCGACGCCGAATGGTTCACCAGCCGTCCGGAACTGCCGGAAAGCCTGACCATCACGGTCTTCAAGGTCCCCGGTGAAACCAACACCGACGACCTGTCGCCCGCGCCCGACGCCACCACCCGTCCCGACATCCCCATGCACGCGCTGGCGATGCTCAAGAACAAGCGCGACGGCGCCGCGTTCGAACCCGAAGAAGACGGCAAGCGCGGTCCGGTCAAGTTCATCGAATCCCTGAAGGAAAAGGGCCACCTGGTCGCCTACGTGGGCGACGTGGTCGGCACCGGCTCCTCGCGCAAGTCGGCCACCAACTCGGTGCTGTGGTTCACCGGCGAAGACATCCCCTTCGTCCCGAACAAGCGCTTTGGCGGCGTGTGCCTGGGCAACAAGATCGCCCCGATCTTCTACAACACGATGGAAGACGCCGGCGCCCTGCCGATCGAACTCGACGTGTCCAAGATGGAAATGGGCGACGTGGTCGAGCTGCGTCCCTATGAAGGCAAGGCGCTCAAGAACGGCGAAGTCATCGCCGAATTCGAAGTCAAGTCCGACGTGCTGTTCGACGAAGTGCGCGCCGGCGGCCGCATTCCGCTGATCATCGGCCGCGGCCTGACCGCCAAGGCGCGCGAGGCCCTCGGCCTGGCGCCGTCCACGCTGTTCCGCCTGCCCAAGGATCCGGTCGACTCCGGCCGCGGCTTCACGCTGGCCCAGAAGATGGTCGGCCGCGCCTGCGGCCTGCCGGAAGGCCGCGGCATCCGCCCGGGCACCTACTGCGAACCGAAGATGACCTCGGTCGGCAGCCAGGACACCACCGGCCCCATGACCCGCGACGAACTCAAGGACCTGGCCTGCCTGGGCTTCTCGGCCGACCTGGTGATGCAGTCGTTCTGCCACACGGCCGCCTACCCCAAGCCCGTGGACGTCAAGACGCACCACACGCTGCCTGAATTCATCAGCACCCGTGGCGGCGTGTCGCTGCGCCCCGGCGACGGCGTGATCCACTCGTGGCTGAACCGCATGCTGCTGCCCGACACCGTCGGCACCGGCGGCGACTCGCACACCCGCTTCCCCATCGGCATCTCCTTCCCCGCCGGCTCGGGCCTGGTGGCCTTCGCCGCCGCCACCGGCGTCATGCCGCTGGACATGCCGGAATCGGTGCTGGTCCGCTTCAAGGGCAAGCTGCAACCCGGCGTCACCCTGCGCGACCTGGTCAACGCCATTCCGCTGTACGCCATCAAGCAAGGCCTGCTGACCGTTGCCAAGCAGGGCAAGAAGAACATCTTCTCCGGCCGCATCCTCGAAATCGAAGGCCTGCCCGACCTGAAGGTCGAACAAGCCTTTGAACTGTCGGACGCTTCCGCCGAACGTTCGGCCGCCGGCTGCTCGGTGCGCCTGAACAAGGAACCGATCATCGAGTACATCAACAGCAACATCGTGATGCTCAAGTGGATGATCGCCAACGGCTACGAAGACGAGCGCACGCTGGGCCGCCGCATCAAGGCCATGGAAGCCTGGCTGGCCGATCCCAAGCTGCTGGAACCGGACGCCGACGCCGAATACGCCGCCGTCATCGAGATCGACCTGGCCGACGTGCACGAGCCCATCGTGGCCTGCCCGAACGACCCGGACGACGTCAAGACGCTGTCGGAAGTCGCCGGCGCCAAGATCGACGAAGTGTTCATCGGCAGCTGCATGACCAACATCGGCCACTTCCGCGCCGCCTCCAAGCTGCTCGAAGGCAAGCGCGACATCCCGGTCAAGCTGTGGGTCGCTCCCCCGACCAAGATGGACGCCACGCAACTGACCGAGGAAGGCCACTACGGCGTCTTCGGCACCGCCGGCGCCCGCACGGAAATGCCGGGCTGCTCGCTGTGCATGGGCAACCAGGCGCAGGTGCGTGAAGGCGCCACCGTCATGTCGACCAGCACCCGCAACTTCCCGAACCGTCTGGGCAAGAACACCAACGTGTACCTGGGTTCGGCGGAATTGGCCGCCATCTGCTCCAAGCTTGGCCGCATCCCGACCAAGGACGAGTACATGGCCGACATGGGCGTCATCAACAAGAGCGGCGACCAGATCTACCAGTACCTGAACTTCGACAAGATCGCCGACTACAAGGATGTTGCCGACGTGATCGAAGTCTGATCGCTGCGCGCATCGCAGGCCTGACGGCCTGACGACGGCCCCGGTGCAATCGCCCGGGGCCGTTTTTTTTGCCTCTGTCCGGGCATTTAAGTACGGCGCGCGGCCTGTATAACGAAACGTTTCAATACAATCCCAGCACGCGGCCGCGACTCGGCCGCCACGGCCGGGGAAGCCCTGGCGCATTTTTCCTGGAGGAAGCCTGCCAATGATCCGGCTATTGCCGCCGACGCTGTTGCTGACGCTAGCCGGCTGCGCCACCGCGCCGCCTTCGAATCCCGACAATATCTGCGCCATCTTCCGCGAAAAGCCGGAATGGCACGACGCGGCGCTGAACGTGCAGAAGAAATGGGGCGCGCCGGTGCCGGTGCCCATCGCCATGATGTATCAGGAGTCCTCCTTCAAGCATGACGCGCTGCCGCCGCGCTATTACTTCCTGGGCATCATCCCGTGGGGCCGCGTGAGCTCGGCGTATGGGTATGCGCAGGCCAAGGATGAAACCTGGGCCGACTACAAGCGCGAAGCGGGCGGCTGGACGTCCAGCCGCGACAACTTTGCCGACGCGCTGGACTTCATGGGCTGGTACATGACCAAGACCCAGCGCATCAACGGCATCTCGAAATGGGACGCCTACGGGCAGTACCTGAACTACCACGAAGGCTGGACCGGCTACCGCAACCGCAGCTACGACCGCAAGGCGTGGTTGAAGACCGTGTCGCAAAAGGTGCAGGCGCGCGCCGAGAAGTTCACGGCGCAGTACAAGAGCTGCGAAGCCAGCCTGTCGCGCGGCGGATGGTTGTGGTGAGGCGCGCCTCTCCCCGCTGACGACGCAAAAAAATCCCGGCGCGGGGCCGGGATCGGTGGAGCGATGATGCGTGCGGGCCAGGCCCGCATCGATCAGAAGTCCATGCTGGCCGACAGCGAGAACGTGCGCGGGCCGCCCAGGACGAGGTAGCCGTTGCCCGGATAACCGCCCACCGACGACCAGTAGTTGCGGTTGGCGATGTTGTCCACGCGGGCACGCAGGGTCACGACGTGGCCGTCCACGTCCATCATGTAGCGCAGGCCGGCGTCAAAGCGCGTCCAGCCGGGCACCTTGAGCGTGTTGGCGTCATTCGCATAGGACGACCCCGTGTAGACCACGCGGCCGTCGATCGCCAGGCCTTCCACGCCCGGGATATCCCATTCCACGCCCATGTTCGCCTGGAAGCGCGGCACGCCGATCACGCGGTTGCCGTCCAGCGAGGCCGTGCCGGTCGAAACCTGCTTGGCGTCCAGCCACGTCAGGCCGCCCAGCAGGCGCACGCTGCGCACGGGCTCGCCGAACACGGTCAGTTCCACGCCCTGGTGGCGGTCCTTGCCCGAATTGGTCAGCTCGTTGTTGGCGTTGTAGGCCGCGCGCGGCTTGTCCGTCGAGAAGTACGCCAGGCCGGCGCCCAGGCCTTCCCGTTCAAACTTCACGCCGACTTCCTTCTGCTTGGACACGAAGGGCGGCAGGCTCTGGCCCACGTTGGGCACCGGCTTGCCGCCTGCCGTCGCGGGCGCGGTCGGACCGGCGACCAGGGCTTCGATGTAGTTGGCGTACAGCGAAACGCTGGGCGCGACCTTGACCACCAGGCCAAACGCCGGCGAGTTGTGGCTGGCGTCGTAGGCGCCGCTTTCATTGCCGGTGTTGTACGCGTAGTCGCGCTGCGACATGCGTTGATGGCGGATACCGGCCGTGAACAGCACCTTATCGTCCAGGAAGGACATCGTGTCGCCGATGGCGTAGCTGCTCAGGCGCGTGCGGCCCTGCAGCGCGGGGTTGTCCAGATCGTTGCCGCGCAGCGCGGAAGCGCTGAAGGCAGGCTTGTCGTAGGAAATCGGATCGTAGATGTTCGTGGGGAACGTGTTGCGAAAGTCCATCACGTACGCGTTCTTCTTCTTCAGGTCGAAGAAGGAGGCGGACACGACGATCTCGTGGCCCACGGGGCCGGTCTGCGCCTTGGCGCGCAGGCCCAGTTCACCGGTGTTGACGCTGTCCTCGCGCGTGTTGTCGAAGCGGTAGAAGGTCCCGTCGCCGGTGCTGCCATTGGTGAGCGTGATGTTGCCCAACGAGTTGGCTTCGTCGCTGCGGCGCATGCCGAAGGCGCCATATACCGTCAGCTTGTCGCTGAAATCGTGTTCGGCGCGCACGGTGCCGAAGACGTCGCGCTCATTGGAATAGGACCAGGGCTGCGCGTAATTGGAGCTGGCGTCCGGGGCGTCGGGCACCGTCGTGACGCCCGCGCCCAGGGTCACGTTCGGACGCGGCCGCTTGAGCTTGTTTTCCTGCCACCCGATGTCAGCGGACAGGCGCGTATCCGCCGACCGCCAATCCAGTCCCAGCGACACCACGCTGGTGCGGGAATGCTCATCGTCGATGCCCGTGTCGCCGCTGCGCTGCGCTGCGTTCAGGCGAATGCCGGTGCTGTCGTCCGGGCCGAAGCGGCGGGCGATGTCGGTCGACAACAGGAACTGGCCGCCGCTCGACACGCCCGTGGTCACGCGGGTCAGCGGTTCGTTGGGCGCGCGCTTGGGTACCAGGTTGATCACACCGCCAATACCGCCGCCGCCGGGCGTCGCGCCCGTCAGGAACGCCGTCGCGCCGCGCAGCACTTCCACGCGCTCGAACAGCTCGGTAGCGATGTACTGGCGCGGCAGCAGGCTGTACAGGCCGTTGTAGGCCACATCGTCGGAGCTCAGGATGAAGCCGCGAATGAAGTACGACTCCTGGAAATTGCCGAAGCCGCGCGCCACGCGCACGCCCGCGTCGTTCTGCAGCACATCCCCCACGCTCTTGGCCTGACGGTCCTGGATCAGTTCGTTCGTATAGCTGGTGACGCTGAACGGCGTGTTCATGAAATCTTCCGTGCCCAGAATGCCGACACGGCCGCCGCGCGCCACCTGCCCGCCCGCGAAGGGCGCCGACAGGCCACCGGCCGACGCATCCGCGCTGGCCTCGACGCGGATGGCGTCCATCGAGGTCACCGGGCTGGTGGTCGTGGCGGAAGGGGTTTGGGGGGCAGTCTGGGCGTGGACGGCGCCGAAGCACGGCAGCGCGGCTGCCATGCATGCAAGAGTTCGAATTTTCATAACGGGACGCTGGTAGGGCGGAGAGGATCCGCGTTGCGGGGCAGATCCGCAAAATCCCGCGCTGAACCGACGTGGCGTCCGGAAGCACCGGCGCCAGCAAAGCCCGTTCGCCCTGGGGTCTTGAGGTCTAACGCCGCAGATGTTACCAAAAGAGAATCGTTCTCATTGATTCTTTTATGAAGAAACAGCCCTCGCCCGTTGCGGCATGACAACACAATGTCCCGGCGGGCGGATGCGGCGCCCGCCGCCCGAACCGCTAGGCCGCCGCGTCCTCGCGCTCCAGTTCGGCCTGGATCTCGGCTTGCGCTTGCGCCTCTTCGGCCTGGTAAGCCGCCAACGCCTGCTCCAGCGACGCCAGTCCCAGCTGCGCCGGCATGCCCTGGCCCGCGGCGGGAAGGTCGACCGCCGGGCCCGCGATCAGCACGAAGTGCGAAGGCGCGCATCCCGCCATCAGCAGCAGCACCCCTTCTTCGCCGTCCGGCTGCGCGGTGGCGGCCACTGCCCAGCCCGTACGGACCACCGCGAAATCCGGATCGCCGCCCGCCACCTTGGGCAAGGGACTCGCGCCCCGGCGGCAATGCCTGGCGCGCACGCCCAGATCGCCATGGATTGCAGTGATCCAGGCGTTCCAGCCTGGCCGCAACGGCACCAGCGTGGTCGCCCCGGGGCGCAATTGGCCGTCCAGGATCAGCAGCGGCGCGGGCGTTCGCAGCGGCGACTCGCTTTCCCCGTGCTGGCCCGACACCACGCGTATGCGCCCCGAAGGGCTCTGGATCACGGGAATCTCCGCGGTGCGCAGCAGCGAGGTCGACGGGGCCTGCGATTTCAGATCGCCCGGCAGGTCCATGAAAATCTGCAGACCGTGCAGCCTGGCTTCTCCCACGGGACGCTGCGCATGCACGAGGCCGCGCCCCGTCTGCGCCCAGTACAGGTCGCCCGCGCGGATGTCGCGGCTGTCCGCGGCGCCCTCCAGGTTCTGCAGGACGCCCGTGCTGTCATCGAGCAGCAGCGTTGCCGCGCTGATGCCCGCATGCGAGTGCGGGCCAAATGCCGGCCCCGTCATGACGAAATGATCCACCAGCACGACCGGCGACACGCTCGTCGAAAAATCGGTATGGCGAAACTGCCGGATCTCGCACGAGTCGCCCTGGGACTTGATGGCGCCGGGGACAACGGCGCTGAGCTTAAGAGTCAAAAAAAACGCTACCTGAGTAATGGCTGAATGCGGCCACAGCTTATGCGCTCCCACAATCGGACAGTAGAGGCTGATTTCAGGAATAATTGTCCTGTCCAACAGGACAATTGCCACAATCCAGCCCCGTTTTCCCTATTAAAACGCTGTATGCCTACCTACATTCACCGCGTCGATGACCTGCTTTTATTCAATGAAGTCGTCGAAAAAGGCGGCTTTTCCGCGGCCGCACGTGTGTTGAATATGCAACGTTCCAAGCTCAGCCGCCGGGTTGCGGACCTGGAAACCCGGCTGGGACTGCGGCTGCTCCAGCGCAACACGCGCCGCGTCTCGCTGACGCCGATGGGCGAGCAGGTCTACGCCCATGCGCAGGCCCTGGCCCGGGAAGCGCGCACCGTATATGACCTGGCTGCGACCGTGGGCGACGCGCCCGCCGGCTTTCTGCGCATCACCGCCCCCTCGCCCCTCGCGGTGACCGTGCTCGGCGGCCTCGTGGCGCGGTTTTGTCTCGCCCACCCCAACGTGCGCGTGCTGCTGGACACGCGGGACCAGATCATCGACCTGATCGCCGAAGGCTATGACCTTGCATTCCGCGCCCAGGCGTCGTCCCTGACCGACTCGCGGCTGAACGCGCACGAAGTCGCGCCAGCGCCCTTGGTGCTGGTCTGCAATCCGACCATGGCAAGCGCCGCGCCCCGGCATCCCCGCGACCTGGCGGCAATGCCGCTCCTGGCGCTCGCCACGCAGGACGGCCCGCGGACGTGGCGCTTTACGGGCCCGTCGGGCGAGACCGAGTCCGTGGAATTCCAGCCGCGGTGCCTGAGCAGCAACATGGACGCCCTGCGGGCGATGGCCTGCGCGGGCCTGGGCGTGGCGCTGGTGCCCCGCTACCTGTGCGCCGCCCAATTGAACTCGGGCGAACTCGTGCAGGTCCTGCCCGCCTGGGTCGCGCCGCCCGCACGCATCCACGCCGTCATGCCGGCGCGCGGCGGCGAGCCGCTGGCGCTGCGGCGCTTCCTGGAATATGCGGCGGCGGAACTTCCCGCGCGCCTGGCCTGAGCCCGCGATTGCGGACACGGGGTATTGCAGGCTTTGCGCGCGTCCGCCAAAGTAGGGGCTTCGCCATATCCGGGCCTGGCCGGCGCGAAACCAAGGGCCGGAACTTTGACGCGCCAGACAAGTCTTATATAAGATATAAGACACAAACCAAGATATAGCCCCTCGGCAAACTTGTCCCTGAGACAATGACAAACGCGCCGAAACGCTTGAAAATGCCGCCTTCAGCTGGGCAAAACCACGGAGTCCATCATGCCGCACAACACCCTAGACACACTCAAGAATTTCAAGATCGGCAACAAGTCCTGTCAGTACTACTCGCTGCCGGCGCTGGGCAAATCGCTCGGCATCGACGTGCAGCGGCTGCCGGTCTCCATCCGCATCGTGCTGGAGTCCGTGCTGCGCAACTGCGACGGCAAGAAGGTCACTGAAGAACACGTCCGGCAGCTCGCCAACTGGCAGGCCAACGCCAAGCGCGAAGATGAAATTCCCTTTGTGGTCGCCCGGGTCGTGCTGCAGGATTTCACCGGTGTGCCGCTGCTGGCCGACATCGCCGCCATGCGTTCGGTGGCCGACAAGATGGGCAAGAGCCCCAAGAGCATCGAGCCCCTCGTGCCGGTGGACCTGGTGGTGGACCACTCGGTCATGATCGACTACTTCGGCACCAAGAACGCGCTGGACCTGAACATGAAGCTGGAGTTCAAGCGCAACCAAGAGCGCTACCAGTTCATGAAGTGGGGCATGCAGGCGTTCGACACCTTCGGCGTCGTGCCCCCGGGCTTCGGCATCGTTCACCAGGTGAACCTGGAATACCTGGCGCGCGGCGTGCACCAGGACAAGCAGAACAACGTCTACTACCCCGACTCGCTGGTGGGCACCGACAGCCACACCACCATGATCAACGGCATCGGCGTGGTCGGCTGGGGCGTGGGCGGCATCGAAGCCGAAGCCGGCATGCTGGGCCAGCCCGTCTACTTCTTGACGCCCGACGTGGTGGGTGTCGAGCTCAAGGGCCAGTTGCGCGGCGGCGTCACCGCCACCGACCTGGTGCTGACCATCACCGAAATGCTGCGGCGTGAAAAAGTCGTGGGCAAGTTCGTCGAATTCTGCGGCGAAGGCACCGCCAGCCTGACCGTGGCCGAACGCGCCACCATCGGCAACATGGCGCCGGAATACGGCGCGACCATGGGTTTTTTCCCGGTCGACGAACGCACCATCGACTACTTCCGCGGCACCGGCCGCACCGAAGAGGAAATCGCCGCCTTCGAAGCCTACTTCAAGGCACAGAAGATGTTCGGCATTCCCTCGGCGCAGGACATCAATTTCACCAAGCTGCTGACGCTGGACCTGTCTACCGTCGCGCCCTCGCTGGCCGGCCCGAAGCGCCCGCAGGACCGCATCGAAATCGGCAACGTCAAGAACACCTTCATCGACCTGTTCTCCAAGCCGGTTGCGGAAAACGGCTTCAACCAGCCCGCCGAAAAGCTGGACCAGACCTTCACCACCAGCGCTGGCACCAAGATCAAGAACGGCGACATCCTGATCGCCGCCATCACGTCCTGCACCAACACGTCCAACCCCAGCGTCCTGCTGGCGGCCGGCCTTTTGGCCAAGAAGGCCGTAGAAGCCGGCCTGACCGTGCCCAAGCACATCAAGACCTCGCTGGCGCCTGGCTCCCGCGTGGTCACCGAGTACCTGACCAAGACCGGCCTGCTGCCGTACCTGGAAAAGCTGGGCTTCGACGTGGCGGCCTATGGCTGCACGACCTGCATCGGCAACGCGGGCGACCTCACCCCGGACCTGAACGAAGCCATCATCAGCAACGACCTGATCTGCTCGGCCGTGCTGTCGGGCAACCGCAACTTCGAGGCCCGCATCCATCCGAACATCAAGGCCAACTTCCTGGCCTCGCCGCCGCTGGTCGTAGCCTATGCGCTGGCCGGCACCGTCACGCGTGACCTGATGACCGAACCGGTCGGCCGCGGCAAGAACGGCGACGTGTGGCTGGGCAACATCTGGCCGACCACCGAGGAAATCAACGCCCTGCTGAAGTACGCCCTGGATCCCGAAGCCTTCGAGGCCAACTACGGCCAGGTCAAGAGCAATCCCGGCAAGCTCTGGGAAAACATCAAGGGCGTCACGGGCGATACCTACAACTGGCCCGATTCCACGTACATCGCCGAACCGCCCTTCTTCGAAGGCTTCGGCATGACCCCGGGCGCGATGCCCACGGTCAAGGGCGCGCGCGCGCTGGGCGTCTTCGGCGACTCGGTCACCACCGACCACATTTCGCCCGCCGGCTCCATCAAGGAAACCTCGCCCGCGGGCAAGTGGCTGAAGGAGCACGGCGTCATGAAGGCCGACTTCAACAGCTACGGTTCGCGTCGCGGCAACCATGAAATCATGATGCGCGGCACCTTCGCCAACGTGCGCATCAAGAACCTCATGATCCCGTCGCTGCCCGACGGCAGCCGCTTCGAAGGCGGCGAGACCTTGTTCCAGCCCACCGGCGAACAGATGTCGATCTACGACGCGGCCATGAAGTACGTGGCTGCCGGCACCCCCACGGTGGTGTTCGGCGGCGAAGAGTACGGCACCGGCTCCTCGCGCGACTGGGCCGCCAAGGGCACCCAGTTGCTGGGCGTCAAGGCCGTCATCGCCCGCAGCTTCGAGCGCATCCACCGCAGCAACCTGGTGGGCATGGGCGTGCTGCCCCTGCAGTTCAAGGGCGGCGACAGCGTCCAGTCGCTGGGCATCACCGGCGAAGAAACGTACGACATCTCCGGCCTGGAAAACGGCATCAAGCCGATGCAGGACGTGACGCTGACGATCACGCGCAAGGACGGCTCCAAGCAGGACGTGACCGTGCTGCTGCGCATCGACACGCCGATCGAGGTCGATTACTACCAGCACGGCGGCATCCTGCCCTTCGTGCTGCGCCAGTTGCTCGCGGCCTGATCCTCGACGGCTGCAGCGCAGTACAAGCGCCCCGGGACCTTGCGGTTCCGGGGCGTTTTTCATTTATGGCACTGCCCGGTGTCTGACACCCAGGAGAGATGACCGTCAGCCTGCCCAGCGTCTCATGGGTGTCAGACACCCCTACGAAAGACGACCGTCAGCTTGCCCAGCATCTCCACGGGTGTCAGACACCCATTCAAAGATCAATCGAACTGATAAGCGTCCATCGCCAGCGCGCCGTACGACACTTCATCGTTCAGTCGCGTTGCCGCCGGCCCGCCCGCCCCCAGCGCCACGTACAACGGCATCAGGTGGTCGTCGTGCGGATGCGCCTGCAGGGCACCCGGCGCCTGCGCCTGCCAGTCCAGCAGCGCGGGCACGTCATGCCCGGCCAGCTTCTCGGCATACCACGCCTGAAAGCCCGGCACGTAGTCCACCGCCGGCGCGTTCTGCGGCATGCGGATGTGGCGCAGATTGTGCGTCAGCGACCCCGATCCGATGATCAGGATGTCTTCGTCGCGCAGGGGCGCGAGCGCGCGGCCCAGTTCCAACTGCCCGGCCGCATCGCGGCCCATGTCCAGCGAAAGCTGCACGACGGGCACGTCCACGTCCGGATACAGGTATCGCAGGGGCACCCAAGCGCCGTGGTCGAGCGGACGCCGCGGATCCCGGTCCGCCGCGATGCCGGATTGCGACAGCAGGGCCTGCACGCGCGCGGCCAGTTCCGGCGAGCCCGGCGCGGCGTACTGCAGCGTGTAGAGTTCGGGCGGAAAGCCGCCAAAATCGTGCCAGGCGACTTGCTGGTCGCGGGTGGACAGCGCCAGGCCCTCGCCCATCCAGTGCGGCGAGACCACCAGGATGGCGCGGGGCTTGCGGCCCTGCGCGGCGCTCCAGTCCGCGAGCGCCGGACCGGTCTTGCCGGGTTCGACGGCCAGCATCGGAGAACCATGGGAAACAAAAAGCGTAGGCCAACGCATGGCGGTGCCTCCAGGAATGTATCGATGCCCTCATTTTCGGCCGATTCAATCCAGCAATAAACCCCCGGCACGGAGATAATCTGTTGCCAATACAGCATCAATACAGCACCAATCAGGCGCCAAGTGCCCGCCGCGCGGTTGGGGCGACCCAGCCGGCAAGCGCGCCGCCATCCGCCATGGGATGGGCGGCCGCCCCGCCGCAGGTGCCGGGCGTTAAACTACGTCGTTACACACTGAATGGACGTTCCCCGAAAGTTATGGCCCGATCCCGCAGCCAATCCGCTCCCCGCATGACCCGTGAGGCCACTCGTCTGGTCGCGCTTGCCCAGGCGTTGAACCGCTCGGGCAGCCGTGTCGAAGACGTGTTCTGGGAGACCCAGCTTGGCGAAGCGATTCCGAAGCTGCTCAAGGCAAGCCAGGACGCCCCGCTCGAAGCGGCGCTGGACCACCTTGCCCAAAGCGACGTGGGCGCCTACGAGGTCTTGATCGAACAGGCCGAAACCCTGTCCGAATCGATGAAGATCGAGAAAAACGGCGTCCGTTACGACGTGCTGCTGATCGTCGCGCCCATCGTCGCCTGGACCCGCTACGCCATTCCCACCGGCCCCATTTCCGCCAGCGCCCAGCAAGCCCTGCTGGCGCAACTGCATGGACACGTCCTTTCCAGCACGGCCCGCACCGCGCTGATGCCCGTGCTGGTCAGCGTGGACCAGATGCCGCGCACCTTCTCCGAAACCTGGCAATGGCTCCAGCGCCTGGGGTCGCAGGCACTGGGGGCAGAAACCACCAAGCCGGCGCTCAACACGGACACCGAGACCGCCAACATGCTGGCCGACACGCGCTACATCGTCGGCGCCGTGGCCGTGGCCGAAGGCGCACCGATCTTCCGCTGGCAGGAACACGTGGGCGACGCCGAGGCAAGCCGCGACGCCTGCCTCGCGCAATGGGCCGCCCAGGCGCAGCCCACCCTGGCCGCCCTGCTTCCCGGCTGCGGCTTCGAAACCCTGCTGCCCGACGCCTACTACGTCAGCAACCGCGAAGCCGATCGCCAGGTGCGTCCGCTGTCGCTGCGCGCGGCGGTCAGCTGGCTGGAGGGCGCCGTCAACCTGGAAGCCTCGCAATTGCGGGCGGTCGTGGCCGGCTGCGGCGAAGGCCGTATCGACGAATACCGCATCGGCTTCACGGCGCGCAACAGCAACGACGTGTACTACGGCTGCGTCTGGCCCCTGTACGGTCGCGAGGAAGACGTGGTCATGGACGAAGGTCAGCCGGACGTGGTCGACGAAATCGCGGCCCTGCTCAAGGAATACGGCGTCACCGACGTGCGCCGCATCCCCGGGGTGCTGCCGCCCGAGTACTGCGAAGACTGCGGCGCGCCCTACTTCCCGAATCCCCTGGGCGAACTGGTGCATGCCGAATTGCCCGAGGACGCCGAAGCGGCCCCCGCGCAGTTCCACTGAGCGGCCATGCAAGCGGACATCTTCTGCCGAGTCGTCGACAACTACGGCGACGTCGGCGTGTGCTGGCGCCTGGCGCGCCAGCTTGCGCGCGACTGCGGCTGGGACGTGCGCCTGTGGGTCGATGACCTGGAAAGCTTCGCGCACATCCAGCCCGGGCTGGTCCCCACGGCGCCCCGCCAGCGGCTGGCCGGCGTGGACGTCCTGCACTGGACCGACGCGCCCGATCCGGCGCTCTGCGCGCGCGACGTGGTGATCGAAGCCTTCGCCTGCGATCCGCCCGCGACCTTCATCGAGTCGATGCGCCGCACCCACCCGGTTTGGATCAACCTGGAATACCTGAGCGCCGAATCCTGGGTCGAAAGCTGCCACGGGCTCCCGTCGCAGCGGCCGGACGGCCTGGTAAAGCATTTCTTCTTTCCTGGCTTCACGGCCGCCACCGGCGGCCTGCTGCGCGAGCCCGGGCTGTCGGCCGAACGCGATGCGTTGCAGGCGTCGGCCCCGCTTCAGGACAGCTTCCTGCGCGCGGTGGGCGTGCCGGAAGACGCGCTCGCCCTGCGGCAGGCGGGCGCCCGCACCGTGTCCCTATTTTGCTACCCGTCCGCCCCGGCCGCCGAACTGGCCCAGGCCCTGGCGGCCGACCCGCGTCCGACCGTCCTGCTGGTCCCGCAGGGCGTGGCCCCGGCCCTGGAGTCGGCTTGCGGAGCGCCCGGCGCGCCCCGCGTGGTCCGCCTGCCCTTCATCGCCCAGCCGGACTACGACCGGCTGCTGTGGTGCGCCGACCTCAATTTCGTGCGCGGCGAAGACTCCTTCGTCCGCGCGGCCTGGGCCGCGCGTCCGCTGGTCTGGCAGATCTATCCCCAGGAAGAAAACGTCCACCTGGAGAAGCTGGACGCCTGGCTCGCCCGCTACCCGGCCCCGGAACCGGCGCATGCGCTGATCCGGGCCTGGAACCAGCCCGAACCCGGCCGCACCGCCGCAGCCTGCGCCGACGCGCTGGCGCCGGCGGCGTGGCAGGCCTGGCTCGACGCCGCCCGCCAGTGGGACGCCTGCCAATCGGCGCTGCCCGGCCTGGCCGAAAATCTGGCCGTTTTTTGCACAGAGTTGGCCAAGAAACGCTAGAATAGAGAGTTTTCTGAGTTGCCCTGAATCTGTCGGGCCTCAACTATGACGCCTCCCGGGGTGTGCACAAGTCCATTGCGGCTTTTGCTAACACGGCGAGCGCACCCATCACCCCCGGAGTTTTATCGATGAAAACCGCTCAGGAATTGCGAGTCGGCAACGTGGTCATGGTCGGCAAGGATCCCCTCGTGGTCCAGAAGGCCGAATACAACAAGTCGGGCCGCAACGCGGCCGTCGTCAAGCTGAAGTTCAAGAACCTGCTGACCGCCTCGGCCAGCGAATCGGTCTACAAGGCTGACGAAAAGTTCGAAGTCGTCCAACTGGATCGCAAGGAATGCACGTATTCCTACTTCGGCGACCCGATGTACGTCTTCATGGACGAAGAGTACAACCAGTACGAAATCGAAGCCGAAAGCATGGGCGACGCCCTGAACTACCTGGAAGAAGCGATGCCCGTGGAAGTGGTCTTCTACGACGGCCGCGCCATCTCGGTTGAACTGCCCACCACCATCGTTCGCGAAATCACCTACACCGAACCCGCCGTCCGTGGCGACACTTCGGGCAAGGTGACCAAGCCGGCCAAGATCAACACCGGCTACGAACTGAACGTGCCGCTGTTCTGCGCCATCGGCGACAAGATCGAAATCGACACCCGCACGAACGAATACCGCAGCCGCGTCAACAACTGATCCGGCCCAGCGCAAAAAAGCCAGACCTTGCGGTCTGGCTTTTTTTTCGGCCGGCGGACGGCCACGCTAGGGGAGTGCCGGGCCGATTCGAGAAAGAAGCCGTTCGATCACGTCGCTGGCCTGCCGCTGCCGCAACATCCTTGCCTCGCGCTGCTCTGGCTCGTCGCCATCACCCAACTCGAACTTGGCGACCGACACGGGACCGTCCTTGCGATAGCCCTCGGCGGTCGCGTCGCTCGCGAAGCGACTGCGCAGGATCGCCAAAGAGGCCTCCACAACGCCCCTATGCCTGCCCTCGCGCTCCTTGTGAAACGCCGCAGCCACGGCATCCAGTCCTTCGGACGCATGCTCGATGCAATAGACCAGATCGTGGGCATCCTTGCGTTCGAAGCGCTGATCGAATGCAAACACCTTCAGACAGGTAAAGCTCACCAGGTTCGCATGCTTGATCCGTTCTGTGGCGATTCCATTGCCGCCCAATAGTTCGGCCTGAATCTCGGTGACTTGATGAAGGTCGAAAACAATGGACGAATAGGGAATGTTCAACGCAGAGATCGTGCCATTGGTCGGCAATGGCTGTACCTTGCCGCCGGCGATCTCCGGCGCGTCCGCCAGCAACTCCAACACCATCAGCGCGCCATGTTCAGTACGGGTCTGCCACCGCCAGGACAACTTTGCACCGGCGGCGTTCTCGGCTCGCTCGAAGCCCATCTTCTTCAGGTTGTCTTCGAGTGTGTGATATGCATCGGTGTCGGCCAGGATCTGCAGGTCGATCACGAGGTCCACGTCCAGCGTTCCAGCGTGCGCGGGCACGGCCGGAGGACGAGCCGCAACGAGATATCGCGGCGTCAGCCCCCCGATCAGATAGACCGAATCTTTCCACGGTCCCAGTCCCCGCAGCAACGTCACGAGGAGACGTTCGCAATCCGTCGTGTACTGGTCGCTATAGCCGTCCAACGTCGCGGGCTTTGCCATCAGAAACCGATCCTCTCCTGGCGCAGGTGCTGGGCCATTTCCTTGGCGCGGCCTTCTGCCTGCAGAAGATCGAGATACACCTGGACCGGACTGGCCAGCCAGACATCGCCAACGTGTCGCCGGAAAAGCAGCGCTCCGGCCGAGGTCGAATCGACGACCGCGAGGTTCGCGCCTTCATTGACGACACGCGCGCCCAAGTCGGCCATTGCCAACTCGGCGCCAGGTCCGGGCTGCAGTCGAACGCGCACCAGGGAAATACCGGACAAGAACGGCGCATAGCGCTGCGCAGCCGCTTCGTAGCTCACCGCGTAATCCACCTGGTGCGCATCGCAAGACTGAGCGAGCCGTTCGATCAACGCATCGGACTTCAGAGCGGGCACAAAATACCGGCGCTGCGTCGGCGCAGGCTGCGTGGCGACCTGCTTTGCCCACGCATCGAGCAACGCAGCCGGCTCGCGGAGATGGCGCGTCTTATTGGGTCCTTGCCCACGCGACTCCAGCCAGTCGAACCGCTCCAGCTGACTTAACACTTCCGAGGCGGTAGATGGCGCCACCTGCGCACGGCCAGCCACGTCGTTAACGCCAAACCATTTATCTTGATCGTCCAGGAGGGCGTGCAAGACCTGGGCACGCCGCGACGAGAACAGCGACCGAACCGACTTGTCCAGCACCTTCGGCGCCGGCCTGTCGATGTAGATGAAGGCACCCGCCGCCGGCAGGAATAGGCTTCCGCCGCTATCGAAGTAACCGACCCGCTCGCTTCTGAGCAGTTCTTTCGCTCCACTTGATAGCGACTCCGCCACCAGCAGAGGCTGGACATCGGCGTTTTGGCCCGGCTGTAGCGACCTCAATTGCCATAGCCATTGACGCGCATCCCGGGGATAGACGGACTTCTTGACCTCGACCAGCAGAACGACCGCCTTGCCCGCGACCTGCAGATCGATCCTGGCATCGACAGGGTTGGCGCCTCGCACCTCAGGTGCTGCCCGGGTCGACGCCACGCGCACGTCAGGCAACGCCTGGAGTGACTCCAGGAGCTGTCCGATCAACGCCTGTCCCGCCACGATAGATCTCGTCATGAGGGCCGTAATCTCTGCTCAATGCACGTCGGAAATGTCACGAATGACGGGAATGTCGGGAATATAGCGAATATTCGACAAAATTCATATATTCGCTGAGCAGCGAAAAACCAAACAACCGTGAATAAGCAGGTCTTACGGATCTGGCGGGACCGGGGATCGAACGTAACGTTCTGCTGGCGGCCAGGCGACCGATTGGACCGATTGCCACGCCCGACGCCCTACTGCAGGCGTTCGTCGTCCAGGAAATCCGGCACGGCCATGACCTCGATGCCGTCTTCGGCCAGGGATTCGCGTTCTTCGCGGGTGGCGGTGCCGCGGATGGGGCGGTCGTCGGCGTCGCCTTCGTGGATGCGACGGGCTTCCTCGGCGAAGCGCGGTCCGACGTTTTCCGTGTTGCGCACCAGCGTGCGCACCTGCCGCATGACGGCGGCCTGGAGCGCGGCCATTTTTTCGGCGTCCGAAGCGCCGGCGGGCACGACGGGCTGCGCGGCGGGCGCGTGCAGGTGCGCCACGTTCAGGCGCGGGGCGGACAGGCGTTTGGTGATGGTCGCCGATCCGCAGACCGGACAAGTGACGAGGCCACGCGCCTGTTGCGCGTCGTAGTCTTCGTGCGAGCCGAACCAACCTTCGAAGACGTGGTTGTGGTCGCACTGGAGGTCAAAAACTTTGAGGGCCATGGCATCAATATGGAGTTCTGCGTCCAGAATACAAGATCTGGCGCATGACGGCCGGCCGGCTGCCGGCCGCATGCTCAAACAAGACCGAAGCACAGGGCCGAAGCACAAGACCGAATCACAAGCCCACCGCACCAGACGGCCCCACCGCGCAACGGCGGCAAACGGCGCCGGCAGCGACGACGGGCAAACCGCCCCGCCCCGCTGGAAGTCGGACGAAACGACGCCAGGCGGTCCGTTCAGGCCGTTTCCGGCGGGCCGAAATGCAGCCGCGGCACCGCGGCCAGCAACCGCCTCGTGACCTCCTGGCGCGGCGCCAGCAGGACCGATTCGGCCTGGCCCAGTTCGACGATGCGGCCCTTGTCCATGACCGCGATGCGATCCGCCAGGTACTCGACCACGCCGAAATTGTGCGTGATGAACAGGTAGGCGATGCCCAGCTCGGCCTGCAATTCGCGCAGCAGGTCCAGGATCTGCGCCTGCACCGAGACATCCAGCGCGGACGTGGGCTCGTCGCAGATGAGGACCTTGGGTTCGACGGCCAGCGCACGCGCGATGGCGATGCGCTGGCGCTGGCCGCCCGAGAATTCATGCGGATAGCGCGTCAGCGTGTTGGCGGGCAGCCCCACCCGCTCGATGAGCTGGGCCGCGTGCTTCTCACGGGCCTGGCTGCTCATGTCGCGCTTGAGCGATGCCAGCCCCTCGTCCAGGATTTCTCCGATGCGCATGCGCGGGTCCAGCGACGCGTACGGGTCCTGGAACACGATCTGGATGTCCTGCCGCAGCCGCTGGAGCTGGCGACGATCGGCGGACAACAGGTCCTGCCCCTGCAGCATGGCGCGACCGGCCACGTGCGCGCCGTCGATCAGGCGCAGCAGCGCCTTGCCCGTGGTGGTCTTGCCGCAGCCGGATTCGCCCAGGAGCGCCAGCGTTTCGCCGGCCCGCAGCGTGAACGTCACGCCGTCCACGGCCTTGACCCAGGACACGATGCGGCGCAGCGGCCCCTTGCGCACCGGGTAGTGGACCTTCAGGTCCTGCACGTCCAGCACCACGCCCGCGGGTCGCGGCTGCGCGCCCTGCCGGCCTTCCTGCGCGGCGGCCGCGCGTCCCTGTTCGGTCAGCGGCACGCCACGCTTGTCGAACGTGGGAATGGCCTCGAAGAGCTGGCGGGCGTAAGGATGCCGCGGCGCGTGGAAGAATTCCTCGGCACTGGCGCTTTCGACGATCTCGCCGCCGCGCATCAGCGCGACATGGTGCGCCACGTTCTTGACCACCGCCAGGTCGTGGGTGATGAGCAGGACGGCCATGCCCATCTCCTGCTGGATGCTGGCCAGCAGGTCCAGCACCTGCGCCTGCACCGTGACGTCCAGCGCGGTGGTCGGCTCGTCCGCGATCAGCAGCACGGGCTCGGCCGCCAACGCGATGGCGATCATGACGCGCTGCTTCTGGCCGCCGGAGAACTGGAAGGGATAATCGTCGATGCGGCGCTCGGGCTCGGGGATCCCGACCCGGCGCAGCCAGTCGATGGCGCGGGCTCGCGCCGCGGCCCCGCGCAGGGGCGTGTGCGCGGTCAGCGTCTCGATGATCTGGTCGCCGACCCGCATGACGGGGTTCAGGCTGGTGGACGGCTCCTGGAAGATGATGCCGATACGTCCGCCGCGCACCCCGCGCATGGCGCTTTCGGGCAGGCGGTTGAGGTCTTCGCCGTCCAGGTCGATCTGCCCGCCGACAATACGGCCGGCGTCCGGCAACAGGCGCAGCAGCGCCAGCGCGGTCATGCTCTTGCCGCAGCCGGATTCGCCGACCAGCGCGAAGGTCTCGCGCTTTGATATGGCCAGCTGCAGGCGCTTGACCGCATGCGTCATGCCGCTTTCGCCCGCGACGTCCACGTCCAGGCCCTGCACGGTCAGCAATGGCGTGTCGTGGCTCATGGCGCCTCCCCGGTCTTGGAGGCGCGCGCGTCCGCCGCCAGCATCGTGCCCGGACGGCGGCCCATGAAGCCCAGGCGCGCCAGGCGGCTGGGCTTGAAACGCCGAGTGCGCGGATCGAACGCGTCGCGCACCGCGTCCGCGAACAGGTTGGCGGCCAGCACCAGCGCCAGCATGAAGATGAAAGCGGTCATCAGGTTCCACCAGATCATGGGGTCGCGCGACATTTCCAGGCGCGCGCCGTCGATCATCGAGCCGAAGGAATTCATGCTGGGATCCACGCCGATGCCCAGGTACGACAGCACGGCCTCATACAGCACGAGGCCGGAGAACTCCAGCACCACGGTAATCAGCACCAGATGCGCCACATTGGGCAGCAGGTGGCGCGTCATGATGCGCCAGTGGGACACGCCGAAGGCGCGCGCGGCCTGCACGTATTCCAGTTCGCGCAGCTTCAGCGTTTCGGCCCGCAGCAGGCGGCACAGCCCCGCCCAGCCCGTCAGGCCCAGGATCATGCACAGCAGGAACAGCCGCAGGTCGGCGCGGGCGGCCGAGGTGTCGAAGAGGTCCGAATGGTTGTCGATGTACACCTGCATCATCAACGCGCAGGCGGCCACCAGCAGCACGCCGGGAATCGAGGTGATGGTGGTGTACAGGTACTGGATGGCGTCGTCGACCTTGCCCTTGAAGTAGCCCGCCGCGATGCCGAAGACGATGGCCGGCGGCAGCATCGCCAGCGTGGTGAGGCTGCCGATGACCAGCGCCGTGCGGATGCTTTTGAGCGCCTGCCACAGCACGTCGTTGCCGATGCGGTCGGTGCCCAGAGCATGGTAGCCGCTGGACAGGCCCGCCAGCGCCCCCACGGCCAGGCACAGCAGCGCGAAGGTGATCGCCATGGCGCGCCATGGGATGTCGGCGCGGCCGGCGAGCAGTTCCTCGGCGGCATGGGAGGCGGAGCCGGTGGCGCGCGCCAGGCAGGCGAACAGGATGACCGCGCCGGCCAGCGCGACCCCCAGCCCGGCGGCCAGCCCCCACCCCAGTCGCATGGCGATGTCGCCGGCGCGCTCCTGGCCGGGATCGGTCAGGTGCAGGGCGGCGCCGCGCAGGCGCGGAAAATCGCGCACCGGCTTGTCGTTCACCAGCATGGTCTCTTTGGTGAACTGGTGGGCGGCCAGCGGTTCGGAATAGGTTTTCTCGGGCCGGGTCAGCACCGTACCGGCCAACAGGCCGTCCAGCGCGGATTGCACGGCCGGCGCGTAGACCGGCGGGGCGTCGGCCGCCGCGCCCGGCGCGGGCGGCAGCAGCGGGCGATAGTGCACCGAGTCCAGCAGGCCGACCACCGAAAAGGCGACCAGGATGACGACCGAGCACATGGCGGGCGTATCGCGGGCCACGCGCGCCCAGGTGGCGCGCAGGTTGGCACTGCGGCGCACGCGCCAGATGTAAGCCAGCGCGCCCGCCACCATCAGCCACAGCGCGATATCGGTCCAGAGGAAGACGAACTTGGGCATGGCGGCTACTCGAAACGCACGCGGGGGTCGGCCAGCGTGTAGGAAATGTCGGCCAGGATCAGCCCCACGATGTAGAGCGCCGCGCCCAGGAACACCATGGCGCGCACGATGGAGAAGTCTTGCGCGTTGATGGCGTCGATGGTGTAGCTGCCCAGCCCGGGAATGCCGAAGAAGGACTCCGCGATCAGGCTGCCCATGAACAGCAGCGGCAGCGCGGCCACCGTGCTGGTCAGGATGGGCAGCATGGCGTTGCGCAGCACGTGGCGGAAGAGCACGACGCGCTCCGCGAGCCCCTTGGACCGCGCGGTGCGCACGTAGTCCTTGCCGATTTCTTCGAGGAACAGGGTGCGGTAGAAGCGCGCTTCGGGTCCCAGCCGCGACACGATGGCGACCAGCACCGGCAGCGCCAGGAACTTGACCACGTCCAGTCCGCCCGAATAGCCCGAGAACGGCACCAGCCGCAGCAGCTTCGCGAAGAGCCACTGCCCCGCGATGATGTAGAAAAGGCTTGATATCGACAGCAGCATCACGCACAGCACGACGCCCCAGAAATCCAGCCGCGTCGCGCGGAAATAAACGAGCGTGAGCGAAAAGACGATGCTGGCGAACAGCCCCAGGAAGAACGTGGGCACCGCCAGCGCCAGGCTGGGCCCCATGCGCGTCTTGATCTCGCGGCCGATGTCGCGGCCGCCGTCGGACGAGCCGAAGTCCATGACCAGCAGCGGCACCGAGCGCTGGTAGAACACGGTCTCGGTGAGCCGCCCCGCGCCCTGGGCCTGGGCGTTGAAAAAGAGCGGCTTGTCGTAGCCGCGCTCGGCCTTCCATTTTTCGACGGCGTCCTGGCTGACGCGCTGCCCGCCGATGGCCAGACGCGCCATGTCGTCCGGCGTGTTGACCGCGAAGAACAGGATGAAGGTGAAGAGATTGACGCCGATCAGAATCAGCACGCCATACAACAGCCGGCGTATCACATAGCCGATCATGATTGATACTCCTTGCGTTCGGGCGGCACGAACGCCGTCTGGCGCTCGCGCCGCTTGAGCGCCACGTACGAAGGCCAGATCGCCAGCACCAGCAGCAGGATGAAGACGCCAATGGGCCACCAGATGGGCGAGTTCCATTCGTCGATCTTCTGCTGCCGCAGCGCCGGGTCGATCTTCATGTATTGCAGGGTATTGCGCACCATCTGCGTGGGCTTGGCGTTGCCGACCCACTGCTGGTAGGCGCCGCCGGACATCGGGAAGTAGCCAAACATCCACGGCGCGTCGCGCTGCACGATGGCGATCATCTCGGCGATCAGCGCGGCCTTTTCGGGGCCGTCGTCCAGGAATTTCATCTGCTCGAACAGCCGGTCGAACTCCGGGCTGGAATAGTTGGCGGCGTTCTCGCCCCCGCCCTTGGCCTTGGCGTTCGGGCCGTAGAGCAGGAAGAGGAAGTTCTCGGCGTCGGGGTAGTCGGCGTTCCAGCCCCACAGGAAGAGCTGCGCGGACCCGCGCAGCATCTTGTCCTGGAAACGGTTGTAGTCGGTGGCCCGCACGTCCAGCTGCACGCCGATCTTGGCGAGCTGGCGGCGCATCCAGTCGAACTGCGGGTTGGACCCGCCGCCGGACATGGAATCGAAATACAGCACCAGCGGCGCGCCTGTCTCGGCATTGCGGCCGTCGGGATAGCCGGCCTCGGCCAGCAGCCTCCGGGCGACATCGATGGACTTGCGCACCGGCTTGCCGTCGACCAGGTCGTAAACCACCGGATTGATGCCCTCGGGCGGTTCGCGGTAGCCCAGCACGCCCGGCGGCACCGGCCCGTAGGCCACGGACGCCTGGCTGTTTTCGAACACCGCCACGTATTCTTCCCAGTCGAAGGCGATGCTGATAGCCTGGCGCAGCTTGCGGTTGCGCGCTTGTTGTTCGGGCGTGTCGCCCTTGCCCACCACCGGGTCCAGCCAGTTAAAGCCCATGTACCAGTTCGCGGTCTCGACCGTGGTGGGCAGCTTGATCCCGTGCTCTTGATACTTGCGCGCCTTGTCCTGGCTGTCGCCGGCGGCCACCAGCATGGCCACGCCGTATTCGCCGCGCTCGATCTGCGGCACGTCGTAGTAGCCCTGCATGAACTTGCCGGTCAGCGGAATGGCTTCTTTTTCGACGCTGAATTCCGCGCGGTCGATGAAGGGCGTGGGCTTGCCGCAATCGGCCAGGAGGCCCGCCGCCTGGTCGCCGGGCTCGCCTTCGCAGGGATAGGGTTCGCCGTGGTAGTTGGGATTGCGGCCCAGCACGTGGCGGCGGTTCTGCAGCGACTCCACCAGCATGTACGGCCCGGTGCCCACCGGCCAGGTGTTCAGCGAGAGGTCGTGCGCGGCCATGCCGGGCTGGCTGTAGAAGCGGTCGGCCTCCCACGGGATGGGCGCGGTGAACGTCATGGCCAGCCAGTACTTGAACTGCGGATACTTGCCATCGACGCGGATGCGCAGCGTGTGCGGATCCAGGGCCTCCACGCCTTTGAAGCCGTCGTCTTCGCGCAGATCCAGCCACGGCAGCGTGCCGGCGCCGCCGGGCATGTCGCGCCGCAATTCCTGGTCGCGCTTGCGCAGGCGGTCGCCGTAGTCTTTCAGGCCCTGCACGTGCTCGGACATGAGCGAATAGATGGGCGACACCACGCGCGGGCTGGCAAGGCGGCGGAAGGCATAGACGTAATCGTCGGCCGTCAGCTCGCGCGTGCCCGTCAGCGGGAAATCGGGAATGTAGAACTTGTCGTCCAGTTCGCCGGGGGCCAGCGGGTAGTACGCATAACTGCCGTCCGGCTTGCGGGCAAAGGCGGGATGCGGCGCGAAACGGATGCCGGGCCGGATCTTGATGTCGTAGATGCTTTGCGCGATCTGCTCGCCGGGCGCGTCCGCGGGCAGCGTGTTGCCCTGGGCGTCCAGGTACACCGGCGGGTCGATCGAGGCCGCCGCGCGCGGCACCAGTTCATAGGGCCGCTTCAGGTAGTGATACCCGTAGAGCGGCTCGTAGATGTTGTAGGTGTAGGGGGTTTCGTCGCCGGAATAGGAGCTGGCCGGGTCCAGGTACTTGGGAGAGCGTTTGACGAACGCGGAATAAAGCGTGTTCTGGCTTTCTGCGCCGGATGGATACGGGCTGTTGATGGGGCTTTCCTGCGAGCAGCCCGCCAACGCCAGCGACAGCGACAGCAGCATGGCCGACGCCCAGAGCCGCTTCATTACACCCATGGAAACCTTCCGTTCGTTTCGTAGCGTCAGAGGATAGCAAACGCGGGGCCCCGCCAGTACCCTGGCATCCACCTAGGGCCGGCGCGGGACTGGCTGGCGGCGACGGCCCGGCTGGCCGCTTTCAGCCGCATTGGCGCTGCCGCCAGCAGTCATAGCGCCATTTCCAGGGTTGCGTGGCGTCCGGGCGCGCCCACAGCCCGCGGCCGGCCGCCTTGGCCTGGCGTTGCAGGTCGGGCATGGCCTTGTCGCGCAGGTAATCACCCTTGCGGGCCGTGTAGGCCCAGGCGTAGCCGGCCTCGACCTGTACCCGGTTGGCGGAGCGGCCGTCCTCCAGGATCAGCGCGCAGACGTCACGGCCATACTGGTCCTGTTCATAGCATTGGGCGGTGAGCGTCTTGCCGGCCACGAGGCTGGCCAGGTGCTTGCGCGCGGCCTCGGCGTCGGGCTGGCCGGGCTGGTCGGCGCCGTGGCCCTCTTCGGGCGCGTCGATGCTGTCCATGCGGATGCGCCGCTGGCCGTCCGGCGCGCGCAGCGTCACGGTATCGCCGTCCGCCACGTTGACGATCGTGCCGGTCAGCGTATAGCTGCCCTGCGGCACCCCGCCAGCCAACGCGCCCGGGGCCTTGCCCGGCGCCGGGGACGCGGGCGCCTGCGCGCGCCCGGCCGGGCGCTGCGTAGCGGGATCCTGCGGCTGCAGCCAGTTGATGAGGGCGCCGGCCGCCGCGAGGATCAGGGCAACGACAAGGGCGGTCAGCTTGCCGCCGCCGCGAAAGGGAGGTTTGCCACGCACCGGCCGGACTCCATATTCAAGAACGCAGGGAGTTTGCCACAAGCCGGCTGCGGTATCGGGGGCACCGGTGGCGTTCGGGGGTGTCTGACACCCATGGCACACCGCCGCAAACCCACGTTCGTCGCCTCAGGGTGTCAGACACCGGGCGGCTCAAAGCCAGCCGGATTTCCGGAACCGCCAATACAGCACCGAGCATACCGACGTGATCACGCCCAGCGTGATGGGATACCCCCACGGCGACTTCAGTTCGGGCATGAACTCGAAATTCATGCCATAAATGCCGGCGATGGCGGTGGGCACCGCCAGGATGGCGGCCCAGGACGCCAGCTTGCGCGTCGTGTCGTTCTGCGCGGCCTGCCCGATCATCAGGCTGGCTTCAAACGCGAAGGCCAGCGACTCGCGCAGCGAATTGAACAGCTCGTCCACGCGCAGCACGCGGTCGGCCACTTCGCCGAAATAAGGCCGCGCGTGTTCATCGACGGCGGACATCTCCACGCGCGCCAGACGGCGGCAGATCTCGGCCAGCGGCGAGACGACGGTGTGGATGCGCAGGAGGTCCCGGCGCTGCCGGTACAGCCTGCGGATGTCGGCGTCCTTGGCGCCGCGGATCAGCAGCTTCTGCTCGGCGCCTTCCACCACGCTTTCGATCTTGACCGCCGCCGCGACATAGCGGTCCACCAGCCAGTCCAGCAGTTCGGACGCCACGTAGTCGCTGCCGCGCTTGAGCAGGTCGGGCGAGGCCTCCAGGCGCTCGCGCAAGGGGCTGTGGCCGGCGGTCGCGCCGCGCCGCACCGTGACCAGGAAGCCGTCGCCGATGAGGAACTGCGTCTCGCCGAAGATGGGGCGCTCGGCCTCGACCTCGACCGTGGCGGCGACGATCAGGATCATGTTGCCGTAGTCGATGATCTTCGGGCGCCGGTGCGCTTCCAGCATTTCTTCCTGGTTCTTGTCACAGGCGCCCAGCTCGCGCGCCACCTTGGCCAGCGTGTCCGGATGGGGATTGCGCAGGCCGATCCACAGCATGCTCTGCCCCTGTCGCTGGCTGACGTACTGGCCGGCTTGTTCAATGGGAACTTCACGGTCACGCCGTCCGTTCACGTAGGCGATCGACGCCACGACTTCGCCCTTGGGCGCGTCGGCGGGCTGCTCTTCAATAGACATAGACATCCTCGGACAAATCGATCCCTGCCGCACAGCATGTGTTTGTCGGCCGATGATAGCCCAGCCCGCCCGCGGACCGCGGGTTCAGAAGAGGTTGCGCACCCGTTTGGCCACGTCGATGCGCGGGGCCTGCGGCTCGCGCGGTTCGGCCCGCCCGGGGGGCAGATCGGGCAGCTTGGGCAGGTGGTCAAAAAGCGGCAGCATGGCGTTGGTGATGAAGCGCGTGCGCGACCCGTAGACGTGGCGGTCGCCCATGCCGGTCTGCTGGTGCACATAAAAGCGCTGCGGCACGACCAGCTGCAGCCGTTCCCTGGCCCGCGTCATGGCGACGTACAGCAGGCGGCGCTCTTCCTCGATTTCCTCGGCGCTGCCGGTGCTCATGTCGGACGGAATGCAGCCGTCCACCACATTCAGCACGTAGACCGCCTTCCATTCCTGGCCCTTGGCGGAATGGATGGTGGACAGGATCATGTAGTCCTCGTCACGCAGCGGTGCGCCGGATTCGTCGCTGGTGGCGTCGGGCGGGTCCAGCGTCAGTTCGGTCAGGAAGCGCTCGCGCGACGGATAGCCCGAGGCGATGCGCACGAGCTGGTCCAGGTCAGTCTTGCGCACGCGCGCGTCGTCGTACAGGCGTTCGAGCTGGCCGCTGTACCAGCGCAAGGCCAGGTCCACGTCGGCGGGCCACTTCAACGTGGGGTCGCACAGCGCGGCGTACGTGTCGGCAAACGCGCCCCACTCTTCCTGGGCTGCCGCCCCCGGCTTGAATTCGCGCAGCGTGCGCAGCGGCTCGGCGGACGCGGACATCGCGTCCATCAGCTTGCCCGCCGTCGCCGGCCCAATGCCGGGCATCAGCTGCGCGACTCGGAAGCCCGCCATGCGGCCGCGCGGGTTCTCGGCCCAGCGCAGGATCGACAGCAGGTCCTTGACGTGCGCCGCTTCCAGGAAACGCAACCCGCCGAATTTGACGAAGGGGATGTTGCGGCGGGTCAGCTCCAGTTCCAGCGCGGCGCTGTGGCTGGCGGTGCGAAACAGCGCCGCCTGCGACTTGAGCGTGGCGCCGCCCTCGCGCTGGGCCAGCACCTGGTCGGCCACCCAGCGCGCCTGCCCGGCTTCGTCGCTGACCGTCACCAGCTCGGGAAGCTGCGAGGATTTGCGATCGGTCCACAGGTCCTTGGCGTAGCGTTCGGTGGCCTGCGCGATCACGGCGTTGGACGCGGTCAGAATGGGCTGGGTGGAGCGATAGTTGCGATCCAGCGTGATGACGCGCGCGGGCGCGGGAAACTGGTTGGGAAAGTCCAGGATGTTGCGCACCGTGGCCGCGCGGAAGGAATAGATGGACTGGGCATCGTCGCCCACCACCGTCAGGCCACGGCCGTCGGGCTTCATGGCCAGCAGGATGGCCGACTGCAGGCGGTTGGTGTCCTGGTATTCGTCCACCAGGACGTGATCGAAGCGCGCGCCCACGTCAGCAGCGATTTCCGGGTCCGACATCATTTCGGACCAATAGAGCAGCAGGTCGTCGTAGTCCAGCACCTGCTGGTCCTGCTTGGCCGCGACGTACGCGCGGAACAGGGTCTTCAGTTCGTCTTCCCATTGGGCGCACCACGGAAAGGCGGTCTTGAGCACATCGCCCACCGGCGTCTGGCTGTTCACCACCCGCGAATAGATAGCCAGGCAGGTGCCCTTAAGCGGGAAGCGCGACTTGGTGGAAGACAGCCCCAGTTCATGGCGCACCATGCCCATCAGGTCTTCGGCGTCGCCCCGGTCGTGGATGGTGAAGGCCTCGGACAGGCCGATGCGCTGCGCGCAATCGCGCAGCAGCCGCGCGCCGATCGCATGGAAGGTGCCCGCCCACGGCAGCGACGGCGCCTGTTGCGAGGACCGCAGATTCATCACCCGCTGCAGCACCGAGCCCACGCGCCGTTCCATTTCCAGCGCCGCGCGGCGCGAGAAGGTCAGGAGCAACATGCGCTGCGGATCCGCGCCGTTCAGGATGAGATGCGCGACGCGGTGGGCCAGCGTGTTGGTCTTGCCGGACCCCGCCCCCGCGATCACGAGCAAGGGGCCGTCATCGCCCGGCGCGCCGGCCACGCCGAACTCGGCCGCCTCGCGCTGGGCGGGGTTCAGGTCGGCCAGCGGGTCGGGACGTTCGGCCGGGCGGCCGACGGGCCGTTCGTTGTCGGAGGATTCGGTGAGATGAGCTTGGTCTGGCATGTCGCGGTGCCGCAGCGCTACGGCCGCAAAAAAGGAAGGAGCCAGGGGCTGGCTCCGGATGAACACTGTATATTTATACAGAAATTTTGGATTTTCGTCTGATACGCCCCGGCGCCATGGTTGATTCCCCCCGCATCCTGACCGGCACCGCCTCCTGGACCGACCCCACCCTGCTGGCCTCGCGCCGCTTCTATCCCCCTGAGGCGCGCAGCGCCGAAGCGCGGCTGCGCTTTTACGCGTCGCGCTTTTCGCTGGCGGAGGTCGATTCCAGCTTTTACGCGCTGCCCACGCCGGAAAACGCCTACCTGTGGGCCACCCGGACGCCGGACGACTTCGTCTTCAATATCAAGGCTTTCCGGCTGTTCACCGGTCACCAGACGCCGCTTTCGGCCCTGCCCGGCGACATCCGGCGCGAGCTGGCGGACTGGCCGGAGCCGGTGCTCTACCACGACCAACTGCCGCCCGACCTGCGTGACGAACTCTGGCGGCGCTACCAGCTTGCCCTCGAACCGCTGCGGCTGCCGGGCAAGCTGGGCGCGGTGCATTTCCAGTTTCCGCCCTGGATACGGCGCGACGCCCGCGGCAAGGCGCGCGTGGCGGACTGCGCGCGGCGCATGGAAGATCACCGGGTATCCGTGGAGTTCCGGCACCGCAGTTGGTTCGACGGCCCCGCCGCCACCGCGGACACGCTGGCCTTCGAACGCGACCTGGGCGTGGTGCATACGGTCGTGGACGCACCGCAAGGCTTTGACAACACCGTGCCCGCGGTCTGGGAAAGCACGCATCCGGATCTGACGCTGCTGCGGCTGCACGGGCGCAACGCGGCGACCTGGAACGCGTCGGGTCCGGCGTCGTCGGGACGATTCCAGTACGAATACTCGGAAGAAGAGCTGGCCGAACTGGTGGCCCGGTTCACCCGGCTGGCGTCACAGTCGGCCCAGGCGCACGCCGTGTTCAACACCAACTTCGAAGACCAGGGCATGCGCAACGCCGCGGCCTTCGCATCGGCGCTGCGGCTGCCGGGCGTGTAGTCGGGCATTAGGTAGGTGTCTGACACCCGCAGAACCCATCTTCAATCCACGCCGGTGCCACAAGGGTGTCAGACACCGGTCGCACCCATCGCCGCGGCCAACGCTGGCTTTCGCGCCACTTCCGCCAGGCTTTCCAGCAGCACCTCGAACTTGCGCGCGATGTCGTGCTCGGGCACGCAGGCGTAGCCCAGCAGCAGGCCAGGCCGCCGCCCCTCGTCGTTGACGTAGTAGCGCGACAGCGCCCGCGTCAGCACGCCCTTGCTGCGCGCCACCTCCACCACGCGCAGGTCGTCCATGTCCGGCGGCAGCGTCAGCACCAGGTGCAGGCCGGCCATGCTGGCGTCGCGGTACAGCCAGTCCGGCCCCAGCCGCCGTTCGATCAGGTTGACCAGCATGGCGCGGCGCCGCCCGTACAGCATGCGCATGCGTCGGATGTGGGCCGCGTAGTGGCCTTCGGAAATGAAGATCGCCAGCGCCGCGTGCGTCATCAGGTGCCCTTCCCGGTACAGCTCCGCGTGCGCGGCCTGGAACGCCGCGGTCAGGGCCTTGGGCAGCACCAGGTAACCCACGCGAAGACCCGGGTACAGCGTCTTGCTGAAGGTGCCCATGTAAATCACCGGCGCATCGGGCTCCAGGCCCAGCAGCGAGGCGATGGGCCGGCCCGAGAAGCGGAATTCGCTGTCGTAGTCGTCTTCGATGATCCAGCTTGCGCTCTGGCGCGCCACCGCCAGCAACTGGCGCCGGCGCGCCAGCGACATGACGGGCCCCAGCGGGTACTGGTGCGACGGCGTCACAAAGATGAAGCGCGGCGGCGTGCCGGGGGTATCGGGCAGGCGCATGCCCTCCTCGTCCACCGGCAGGTGCACGGTGCGCAGGCCGTTGGCCTGCAGGATGGTGCGCGCGCCCCAATACCCCGGGTCTTCGACCCACGCGGTCTCGCCCGCCTCGCCCAGGATGCGGGTGGTCAGGTCGATGGCCTGGTGGGAGCCTTCGGTGATGATGATCTGCTCGGGGTCGCAGTCGATCGACCGCGTCAGCGCCAGATGCTGCGCCAGCGCCTCGCGCAGCGCGGGCAGGCCGCCGCCGTACGAATAGCTCAGCAGGTCCGGCGACGGATTGCGCCACAGCGCGCTGTGGATGCGGCCGAACTTCTTGTGCGGGAACTCGGTCAGGTCGGGCACGCCCGGCATGAAGGCGCCCCACTGGTAGGGCGAGGCCGACGCCCCGTCCACGATGGCCGCGCCGCGCGGCGACAGGGCCGGACGCGCCTGCGCCTGCTGCGCCTGGCGCGCGCGCCGGCCGCTGGCCAGGTAGGAATCGGGCACCGACGCGTTGACGAAGGTGCCGTTGCCCTGCCGGCTGCGGGTATAGCCTTCGGCCAGAAGCTGGCTGTAGACGTGGACCACGGTGTTGCGGGCGATGCCCAGCTCGGCCGCCAGGTCGCGCGTGGCGGGCAGGCGCGAGTCCGCGGCAATGGATCCATCCAGGATGGCTTCGCGGATGCCACGGTACAGCCGCTTGTTCATGGGCTCGCTGGCGCCGTCGGCCAGACGCAGCAGCAGCAGATCACCGACAATGGACCGCAATTGGTTCTACCTGATTTATCAAAGTGGTTCCCACAAGTGGGGCCATCGTAGCATTAAATAGGTGCTTTACCGCCCATCACTCTCATCGAGACCGAGATGAAGAATCAGGATCTGAATACCCGCCGTTCCCTGGCCACGCCGCGCGGCGTCGGCGTCATGTGCGACTTCTATGCCGTGCGCGCGGAAAACGCCACGCTGTGGGACGCCGAGGGCAAGGAATACATCGATTTCGCGGGCGGCATCGCCGTCCTGAACACCGGCCACCTGCACCCGAAGGTCAAGGCCGCGGTCGCCGCGCAACTGGACAACTTCACGCACACGGCCTACCAGATCGTGCCGTATGAAGGCTATATCTCGCTGGCCGAGCGCATCAACCGCCTAGCCCCCATCGACGGCCTGAAGAAGACCGCCTTCTTCACGACCGGCGTCGAAGCCGTCGAAAACGCCGTCAAGATCGCCCGGTCGGCCACGGGCCGCTCTGGCGTCATCGCCTTCTCGGGCTCCTTCCATGGCCGCACGATGCTGGGCATGGCGCTGACCGGCAAGGTCGCCCCCTACAAGCTGTCGTTCGGCCCCATGCCCGGCGACATCTATCACGTGCCGTTCCCCAACGCCACGCAGTCCATCAGCGTGGCCGATTCGCTCAAGGCGCTGGACCTGCTGTTCAAGGTGGACATCGATCCCAAGCGCGTCGCGGCCATCATCATCGAGCCCGTGCAGGGCGAAGGCGGCTTCAACATCACGCCGCCCGAACTGATGACGGCGCTGCGCAAAGTCTGCGACGAACACGGCATCCTGCTGATCGCCGACGAAGTCCAGACGGGCTTTGGCCGCACCGGCAAGCTGTTCGCCATGGAACACCACAGCGTGCAGGCCGACCTCATCACCATGGCCAAGAGCCTGGGCGGCGGCCTGCCGATCTCCGGCGTGGTCGGCCGCGCCGACGTGATGGACGGTCCCGCCGCGGGCGGCCTGGGCGGCACCTACGCCGGCAACCCGCTGGCGGTCGCCGCCGCGCATGCCGTGCTGGACGTGATCGCCGAGGAAAAGCTGTGCGAACGCGCCACCCAACTGGGCGACAAGCTGCGCGCGCACCTGGAAGGGCTGCGTGGCAAGGTGCCCGGCATCGCCGACGTGCGCGGCCTGGGCTCGATGGTGGCGCTGGAACTGAACGACGCGGCCGGCAAGCCCGACGCCGAAGCGGTCAAGCGCGTGCAACAGCGCGCCATCGAGAAAGGCCTGATTTTGCTAAGCTGCGGTGTGTATGGGAACGTCCTGCGCTTCCTGTATCCCTTGACCATTCCCGACGCCCAGTTCGCACGCGCGCTGGATATCCTGTCCGAGGCGCTGGCCGCCTGAGGCGACAGGCCCTGAATAACCGGTTATTCGGCCGGCAGGAACAACGATTGCGGGCGTAGCAGGCAAGGCGGCTTGATAACCAGGCCGCACGCCTGCCGCGCCCGCAGTCGCTTGGCTCGCCGCGCCTTTCAAGGAGACTCCCGACATGACAGCATTGACCCATCCCCTCTCGCGTCCCGACCTGCTGCGCGACGCCTGCTACATCGACGGCAAGTGGGTAGGCGCCAACGGCGGCGCATCCATTCCCGTGGACAACCCCTCCACCGGCAAGACCATCGTGTCGGTGCCCAAGCTGGGCCGCAAGGAAACCGAACAGGCCATCGCCAGCGCCCAGGCCGCGCTGCCCGCCTGGAGCGCCAAGACCGGCAAGGAACGCGCCGCGATCCTGCTGAAGTGGGCGCAGCTCATGATGCAGAACCAGCAGGACCTGGCCGCCATCATGACGTCCGAACAGGGCAAGCCCGTCACCGAAGCCGCGGGCGAAATCGCCTACGCCGCCTCGTTCCTGGAGTGGTTCGCCGAAGAAGCCAAGCGCATCGACGGCGACATCCTGCAAAGCCCCAAGGCCGGCCAGCGCCTGATGGCGCTCAAGCAGCCCATCGGCGTCACCGCCGCGATCACGCCCTGGAACTTCCCCGCCGCCATGATCACCCGCAAGGTCGGCCCCGCGCTGGCCGCCGGCTGCACCATGGTGGTCAAGCCCGCGCAGCAGACGCCGCTGACCGCGCTGGCGCTGGCGGTGCTGGCCGAGGAAGCCGGCGTGCCGGCCGGCGTGTTCCACGTCATCACCGGCAGCTCGCGCGACATCGGCGCGGCCCTGTGCGAAAGCGACGTCGTGCGCAAGCTGAGCTTCACGGGCTCGACCGAAGTCGGCCGCACGCTGATGGAGCAATGCGCCCCCACCATCAAGAAGCTGTCGCTGGAACTGGGCGGCAACGCGCCCTTCATCGTGTTCGACGATGCCGACCTGGACAAGGCGGTCGACGGCATCCTCGCCTCGAAGTACCGCAACGCCGGCCAGACCTGCGTGTGCGCCAACCGCATCTACGTGCAGGCCGGCGTCTACGAAGAAGTCGCCAAGCGCCTGGTCGCCAAGGTCAACGCCATGAAGGTGGGCGACGGCTTTGAAGACGGCGTGACGCAGGGCCCGCTGATCGACCGCAACGCCGTGGAAAAGGTGCAGGAGCACATCGCCGACGCCACGGCGAACGGCGCCAAGGTCATCGCCGGCGGCAAGCCGCACGCCAAGGGCGGCACGTTCTTCGAACCGACCGTCGTGCGCGACGTGACCCAGTCGATGCGCTTTGCCAGCGAAGAGACCTTCGGCCCGGTGGCGCCGCTGTTCCGCTTTGACGCCGAAGACGAAGTCATCGGCATGGCCAACGACACCATCTTCGGCCTGGCCGCCTACTTCTTCACCCGCGACTACGCCCGCATCTGGCGCGTGTCCGAGGCGCTGGAATATGGCATCGTCGGCATCAACACCGGCCTCATCTCCAACGAGGTCGGCCCCTTCGGCGGCGTCAAGCAGTCGGGCCTGGGCCGCGAAGGCTCCAAGTACGGCATCGAAGAGTACCTGGAGATCAAGTACCTCTGCGTCGACCTGGGCGCATGATGTCCGGCGCGCGCGTATCGACCACGCCATGTGGCCGATACGCGCGCGCGCTTCATTCGGATACGCTCCAGGCATGGTAGATTTGCGCGTTCCCTGGACGAGTCCGTATGAGCAGAACCTTCACCCTTGAGGACACCCGCAAGCTGGCGGCCATCCTGGCGGAATCCGCGCAAACCGAGGTCATGCCCCGCTTTCGCAACCTGCCCGAAGGGTCGGTGCGCGGCAAAAGCTCCGTGCGCGATCTGGTCACCGACGCCGACGAAGCCGCCGAACGCCTGATCGCATCGCGCCTGGGCAAGCTGCATCCCGGCGCCGTGCTGATCGGCGAGGAAGCCTCCGCGCGCAATCCCGCCCTCTTGAACATGCTGGTCGACGCCGACCTGGCTTTCCTCATCGATCCCATCGACGGCACGCGCAATTACGTCGCCGGCCTGCCGCTCTTCGGCATGATGATAGCGGCCTGCCATCGCGGCGACGTGATCGCCGGCGTGATCTACGACCCGGTCAGCCGCGACAGCGCGCTGGCCGTGCGCGGCGAAGGCGCCTGGCTCGAATATGAAGGCGGCCGGCGGGTCCCCCTCACCGTCGCGCCTCCCGCGCCCCCCGAAGACATGGACGGCTTCATCGCCACCGGCGCCCTGCCCGAGCCGCTGCGCACCACCGTCAACGGCAACCTCTCGCGCCTTGGCAGCACGGCCAGCCTGCGGTGCGCCGCGCACGAGTACCGCATGCTCGCGGCCGGCCACTGCCATGTCTCGCTGTACAACCAGCTCACCGCATGGGACCACGCCGCCGGCTGGCTGCTGCACCGGGAAGCGGGCGGCTACGCCGCGCATTTCGACGGCTCCCCCTACAAGCCCACCCATCGCAGCGGCGGACTGCTGTACGCGCCGGACGCAGGAAGCTGGCACGCAGCGCGCAAGGCGCTGCTCGGGGACGCATCGGAAGGCATCGAAACGTGACAGAGGCTTGACAGAAGCGGATACGCCACCCCTGAAAATATGGGGTTATCCCTAGGAGTTATCCCCAGTTCCTGTGGACAACCCTATGGAAAGGTCTGTAACCGGCCGAAAAAAACGTTGCCCGGCAAGCACTTGCTTAGACCGGTCAACAACTTCCCGCCCCACCCGGCCGGGCGCCCGCGCGCTACAGCGACTCCAGCGCCAGCGCGCAGGGCTGCTCCACCTTGAGGGTCAGGAGGCTGTCGGCGCGGGTGCGGCCCAGGTTGATGGCGGCAATGGGAATCCCGTTGCGCGAGGCGGCGGTCACGAAACGGTAGCCCGAATACACCATCAGCGACGAGCCCACCACCAGCACGGCGTCGGCGCCCTCCAGGCCCGCGTTGGCCCGGTCCACCCGCTCGCGCGGCACGGTTTCGCCGAAGAACACCACATCCGGCTTGACGATGCCGCCGCAGCGCGGACAGGGCGGCACGGCAAAGCGCGAAAAGTCGTGGCCATCGAGATCGGCGTCGCCATCGGGCGCATCGCTGGCCTCGAACTTCATCCAGTCCGGGTTCAGCGCGTGCAGCGCGTCCTGCCAGTCGTGGCGGCCGCCGCGCCAGTCGCAATTCATGCAGCGCACGGCGTCCAGCCGCCCGTGCAGGTCCACCACGTCGTGGCTGCCGGCGGCCTCGTGCAGGCCGTCGACGTTCTGCGTCACCAGGATGGACACATGGCCGCGCGCCTGCAGGCGCGCCAGCGCAAGGTGCGAGGCATTGGGCCGCACCTGCCCGAAGCGGCGCCAGCCCACCATGCTGCGCGCCCAATAGCGCGACCGGGCCAGCTCGCCGCCCATGAAGGTCTGCAGCGTCATGGGCTGCTGGCGCTTCCACTCGCCGTCGGTGTCCCGGTAATCGGGGATGCCGGAATCGGTGCTGACCCCTGCTCCGGTCAGGACGAACAGCCGGGGGTGGCGGTCGATGAAGCCGCGCAGCGCGGCCAGCTCCGAATGTGCGGTATCCAATCCTCGATTCTCCACGTGGTGGCGGGCGGTGTTCAGCCGCCCAGGCCGCAATCCGGCATGTCGCTGACCAGGCTGGCCTGCGTGACGTTGCTGCCCGGCGGCACGCTGCGCGTGAGCCAGACGTTGCCGCCGATGGTCGAGCCCTTGCCGATGGTCACCCGGCCCAGGATCGTCGCGCCCGCATAGATGACCACATCGTCCTCGATCAGCGGGTGGCGCGGCAGGCCCTTCTTGAGTTCGCCGTTTTCGCCGGGCGGAAAGCGCTTGGCGCCCAGCGTGACCATCTGGTAGAGCCGCACGCGGTCGCCGATGATGGCGGTCTCTCCGATCACCACGCCGGTGCCGTGGTCGATGAAGAAGCTGCGGCCGATGGTGGCGCCGGGGTGGATGTCGATGCCGGTATCCGCGTGCGCGATCTCGGCCACGATGCGCGCCAGCATCGGCACGCCCAGGCGGTACAGGACGTTGGCGAGGCGGTGATGGATCATGGCCACCACGCCCGGATAGCACAACAGGACTTCGTCGACGCTGTGCGCCGCGGGATCGCCCTGGTAGGCGGCCATCACGTCCAGGTCGAGCGCCGCGCGCAGCGCGGGCAGCTCGGCGCCGAACTGCCGCACGATGTCGATGGCGCGCTGCTGCGTGTGCGCCAGCAGCGTGGGGTCGTCGCGGTTCACATACTGCAGTTCCAGCCCGACCTGGTGCAGCAAGGCATCCAGCGCGGCGCCGATGGTGTGGCCCACGTAGAAGTCCTCGACCTCTTCGCGCAGGTCGATGGGCCCCAATCGCATGGGGAACAAGGCGCCACAGAGGCTCTTGACGATCTGGCGCAGGCTTTCCTGCGACGGGAATTCACGCGCGCCGGCGTCGTCGCGCAGGCGTCCGCGCGGGCCGCGCCAGGCGACGCGCGCCTCGCGCAGGCCGGACACGATGCTGTCCAGGTTCCAGTGCGCGGTGGGCAGGTAGGTGGGGCCGTTCATTGCCGAGCTCCCGAAAGGGGGCCGGCGGATCGGACGGAGGGATGGATCTCGAACATGGAGTTTGCCTCGCTGACGATGCGAAGCCCCCGGCCGGTGCGCCGGGCAATGCTGCTTCGCAATATTTCCGTCAACTGTAACCGCTCCGGCGCATCGGCTGGAAGTCATCCGATATGGCGTTGGGGTTTTGCGGCGTGCGCGCTCGGTGTGCGCATCATGCGGCGGCCGGTTCCACCTCGTACCCCTGCGGGTTGCCCTGTTGCCAGCGCCAGCCGTCCGCGCACATGGATTCCACGTCGTAGGTGCTGCGCCATCCCAGCAGCGACGCCGCCAGCGCGGGGTTGGCCCACATGCGCTCGACATCGCCCGCGCGCCGCGGCAGGACACGCAGCGGGATCTTGCAGCCGTTGACCCGTTCGAACGCGCGCACCAGCTCCAGGACGCTGGTGCCCTGCCCCGTGCCCAGGTTGACGGCGACAAAGCCGGGATGGGCGTCGGCATAGGCCAGCGCCTGCACGTGTCCGCGCGCCAGGTCCATGACGTGCAGGTAATCGCGCACGCCGGTGCCGTCAACGGTGTCGTAGTCGTCGCCGAACACGCGCAGGAAGGGCTGGCGTCCCACCGCCACCTGCGTGATGAATGGAAAGAGATTGTTGGGCAGGTCGCGCGGACTTTCACCGATCAGGCCGCTGGGGTGGGCGCCGATGGGATTGAAGTAGCGCAGCGTGACGACGCTGAACGCCGGACTGGCCACGCACAGGTCGCGCAGCATGTCCTCGACGATCAGCTTGGTCCGGCCGTAGGGGTTGGTCGGCGCCAGCGGATGGGCCTCGGTGAACGGCAGGTACTGCGGTTCACCATAGACCGTCGCCGACGAGCTGAACACCAGCCGCGACACGCCGGCCTCGCGCATGGCGCTCAGCAGCACGAGCGACCCCTGCACATTGTTGTCGTAGTACTTGAGCGGGTCCGCCACCGACTCGCCCACCGCCTTGCAGCCGGCCAGGTGCAGCACGGACTGCACCGGCCTGCCCCGGGCCGCGGCATCCGCCAGCACCGAGGCCACCAGGCCCGGCGTGCGGATGTCGCCTTCGATCAACGGGATGGGTGCGCCGCAAAGCTGCTCCACGCGGCGCACGGCCTCGCGGCTGCCGTTGCTGAAGTTGTCCAGCACCAGCGGCCGCAGGCCTGCCGCGAGCATCGCCACCAGGGTATGCGTGCCGATGTAGCCTGCGCCGCCCGTCACCAGCACGTGCGTGTCCGGCATGTCCGCGCTCCGTCAGAGATGGGCCGTCATGCCCGGCACCCACGCATGGCGGGGACGCGGCGCCTGCGCGTGGCTGCGGTAGCGGTCGATCCAGTACGACGTCGACGCATCGTGGCCCCAATCGACCACGCCCGCCGACACCGGCACCGCCAGCTCGCGCTCGATGCCGCTGGCCAGCCGCTTGCCCAGTTCCACGCCATATTGGTCGAACGGGTTGATGCCCCAGACCACGCTCTGCACGAACACCTTGTGCTCGTACAGGGCCAGCAGCGCGCCCAGGCCGCGCGGATCGAGCTGGCGCAGGACGATCAGGGTCGAAGGCCGTCCGCCCGGGTGCACCATGTGGTGCGCCAGGCTGAGCGCGCGCTCCTGGTCGTCGATGTGCGCCACGTCCAGCAGCGCCTGCTCCAGGCTCTTGCCGCGCAGCAGCGCCTGACGCTGCGCCAGGCAGTTGGCCAGCAGCATGCGGTGCGCGTCGGGACTGTCGGCATGGCCCTGCAGGCTGGCGATGAAGTCCACCGGCGCGCCTTCCTCGCTCTGGTGCAGCCACTGGAAGAAAGTGTGCTGCCCGTCGGTGCCCGGCATGCCCCAGATGATGGGCGCCGTCGGCACGCCGACCGCGGCGCCATCGCCCGCGACCCGCTTGCCCAGCGATTCCATCTCGAGCTGCTGCAGGTAGGTCACCAGATGCAGCAGGCGCGCGCTATAGGCGGCGACGTTCAGCGAATTGAATCCCAGCACGCTGCAATTGACCAGCCCGGCCAGCGCCAGCTGCACCGGCGCGTTGGAGGCGAACGGGGCCTGCTTGAAGTGCTGGTCCATGGCCTCGGCCCCGGCGCGCATGCCGATCAGCACGTCGGCGCCCACGGTGAGCGCAATCGACAGGCCGGCGACCGACCACACGGAATAGCGTCCGCCCACCCAGTCGCACATCTTGAAGACCTGGCTGGAAGGCACGCCCAGCGCACGGGCGGCCGGGGCGTTGGCGGTCACCGCCGCCAGGTGGTCGGACACGTCGGCCACGCCGCCCTGCTTGAGCCACGCGATCGCCGCGCGGGCGTTGTGCAGGGTCTCGGACGTGGTGAACGATTTGGACGACACGACCACCAGCGTGCGGCGCGGGTCCAGCCCGGCCACAGCGTCATGGAAGGCATGGCCGCAGATATTGGACACGAAGCGGATCTGGCGGCGCTGCAGCGGTCCGCCGAAGGCCTGCACCGCCAGGCGCGGCCCCCAGTCGCTGCCGCCGATGCCGATGTGCAGGACGTTGGAAAAATCGGCCGTCTGGTCCACGCGCCGCACGAAGTCGGTCATGCGCGAATACTCGCAGACGGAGTCCGCGTCCTGCCCTTCCGGCTGTTCGCGCGTGCGCCCGGCCCGCAACGCGGTATGCCATGCCGCCCGGTTTTCGGTCCAGTTGACCGGCTCCCCGGCAAACAGCGCGCGTCGCGCCTCGTCCAGTCCACGCGCCTGCAGCAGCGCCTGTCCGGCGCTGTCCAGCGCCGCAGACTGGCGCTGCATGGTCAGGTCCACGCACAACCCTGCCGCTTCGATCACCTTGAGCGCGCTGGCGTCCAATTCGGCGCTTTGCGCGGCCTGCGCGAAAGCCACCCACTCCGGGCTGTCCGCCAGCCCGGAGTCTGCCCTTAACGCCTCAATCGCCTGTTGAGCCTTTCCCATCGCGTGATGCTCCTTAGAACGGTAAACGAATGTGAGGTGCAATGCGCTTGAACGCCTTGCGGAAGTCCTCCTCGATACGAGCCAGTGCGGCCACGTTGTCTCCTTCGAACCGGAGTACCACCGTCGGCGTGGTGTTGGACGGACGCGCGAGGCCGAAGCCGTCGGCGTAGTCCACACGGATCCCGTCGAGCTCGTTGATCGACACTGCACCGGGGAATTCCCCTTGATCGCGCAGCGCCTGCACCAGCTCGACGCCTTCGGTGGTTTCCAGTTTCAATTCGGGGGTGGCGCAGGACTGCGGCAAGCTTTCCAGCAAAGCCGAGGGGTCCGGCGCCGACGACAGGATCTCCAGCAGGCGGGCGGCGGCATAGATGCCGTCGTCAAAGCCATACCAGCGCTCCCTGAAGAAAATGTGGCCGCTCATCTCCCCAGCAAGTAGCGCTCCCGACTCGCGCATCTTGGCCTTGATCAGGGAATGTCCCGTCTTCCACATGGTGGCTTTGCCGCCCGCCTCGGTGATGGCGCGGGCCACGTGGCGGCTGCACTTGACGTCATAAATGACCTCGGCGCCCGGGTTGCGCGCCAGCACGTCGCGCGCAAAGAGGATGAGCTGGCGATCCGGCCAGATTATCTGTCCCGATTTTGTCACCACCCCGAGGCGGTCGCCGTCGCCGTCGAATGCCAGGCCGACCTCGCAGTCCGAATAACGCAGGCAATAGATCAGGTCCTGCAGGTTGTGCGGGTCGGCCGGATCGGGATGGTGGCCGGGGAAGGACCCATCCACCTCGCAGAACAGCTCCGTCACTTCGCAGCCCAGCGCGCGGAACAGCGCCGGCGCCACCGCGCCCGCCACGCCGCTGCCGCAGTCGATGGCGATCTTCATGGGACGGGCCATGCGGATGTCGCCCACCAGGCGCGCCGCGTAGCAGGGCGTGATCTGCATCTGCGTGCGGCCGCCGGGCGTGGCCGCCGCCTCGATCGGCAGGCGCATGGCATCGCGCAGGGCGGTCAGGCCCTCGCCATACAGCGACCCGCCTTCCATCACGATCTTGAAACCGTTGTGCGCGGGGGGATTGTGGCTGCCCGTCACGGCGATGCCGGTGCCGGTGTCCATCAGCCGCGTCGTGAAATACACCATCGGGGTGGTCGCCATGCCGATGTCGATGACGTGCATGCCGGCCGAGCGCAGCCCGGCCTGCAGCGCCGCGGAAAGCTCCACGCTGCTCAGCCTGCCGTCCCTGCCCACCACGATCGACCGCGCCCCCTGCTCGCGGGCCTTGGTGCCCACCGCCATCCCCAGGCTGTGGGCAAACCTTGCATCCAACTCGTCCGGCACCGTCCCGCGTATGTCATAAGCCTTGAAAACCGCATCCAGGATTTGCGGCGTTTCCCACCCAAAAGTTCCATGCATGCCAGTTTCTCCGGGTGGCGTTCACTTGGGACCGTTCTGTTTCAAATCGCCGTAGTACGCCGCGCGGGAGTATCGATAACCACCGTACTTGGAGCGGAAGCCGAAGCGCTCGGGCAGCAGCTTGAGACCGTTGAACAGCACACCGTCCACCGGCGCGCCCGCCTGGATCAGGCGCTTGGCCGTCTCGCGGATCTCGCCCACCGTGTTCATGCCCGACCGCACCACCACCATGACCGCGGCGGCATGCGTGCCCACCACGGCCGCGTCCGGAGACGACAGCACGGGCGCCGTGTCCAGGATCACCATGTCGTACTGCGTCGCCAGTTCACGCAGGGTTTCGCCGAACACCGGCGAGGCCAGCAGCTCGGAAGGATCGAAGGTGACGGCGCCCGTGGCGATGAAGTCCACGCCCTCGGACACGCTGTGCTTTCTGACGCGGCTGAGCGGGATCGTGCCGGTCAGCACTTCGAACAGGCCGTCCTCCTTCGGCACGCCGAAGTAGCGGTTGAGCTGGCCCTTGCGGAAGTCGGCATCGATCAGCAGCACGCGCTTGCCCACGCCGCCCTGGATGAAGGCAAAATTGGCGGACAGGAAGGATTTGCCCACGCCCGCCACCGGACCGGTGAACATGACCATGTTGTTGGTCGACTGGCGCAGCGACGCCTGCAGCACGTTGCGGAAGGCCCGCAGGCTTTCGATGGGCGGCGAGTTGCCCTGGCTCTGGGCCAGCAGCGCCGGCACGGTGGCGTTCTTGCGCCGGCTGCGGCGCCACAGCTTGTCCTGCACATCGCTGTACGGAATGGCGGCCAGCACCGGAAGGCCCGTGTGGCGCTCGACGTCTTCCGGCTCGGACAGGCCGCCGAACAGCGCGTTGCGCACGAACGCGCACAGCATCGCGAAGATCAGCCCGATGGCCGTGGCCACGCCGATGATGATCGCGGCCTTGGGGCGGACCGGCTTGTCGGGCTGCACGGCCGCGTCCAGGATGCGCACGTTGCCCACCTTGCCGGCGCGGATCAGCTTGAGCTGCTGGGTGTTGTTGAGCAGCGCGGTGTAGAGCTCGGTGTTCACGCGCACGTCGCGCACCAGGCGCACCACGTCCTGCTCCAGGTCGGGAAGCTGCCTGATGTTGTTGCCCAGGCGGTTGACGTCGCCCGTCAGGGACGCGATCTGGCGGTCGATGCCCACGATGCTCGGGTGCGTCGGCGCAAAGCGCGTGATGAGTTCCTGGCGCTTCTGGCGCAGTTCCATCACCCGGGTCTGCGCGTCCACCGATTGCGCGAGGATCAGCTTGGCCTCTTCGCTCAGGTCGATCGTGCCGCGCTTGTTGCGCAGCGCGTTGTACTTGGTTTCCGCGGCATCCAGCTCGGACTTGAGCTGCGGGAGCTGCTGCTCAAGAAAGGCCAGCGACTTCTCGGCCTGCGCCGACTTGCGGTTCACGTTCTGCTGGACATATTCCTGGCCGATCTGGTTGAGCACCGCCGTGGTCAGCGCGGGATCGTTGCCTTCCAGCGTGACGCCGATCACGCCCGAGGCGCGGCCGCGCTCGAAGATGCCCATGCGCGCCTGCACGTTCTCGATCGCCGCCAGGCGGGAACTGCGCGACACCGTGAACTCGGTGCCCGGCCGCCCCGACAACGCATCGACGTGCACATCCATCGCCCCGCCGCCCGGCAGCAGGAAGCGCTCGGGCTTGCCCACCGCGCCGGTGAAGGTGGCGCCGGTCAGCTTGTCGCTCAGCGTGTAGCGGCCTTCTCCCAGCGTGGTCACGCGAAACGGCTTGCCCAGCCATTCATCGGGCACGTCCAGTTGCGAAATCGCGATGGACTCGCCGCCCCAGGCGTAGCCCCCGCGCGGCAAGCCGGACGGATACGGCAGGCTTTCATAGCGCTGCGCCAGCCACTCGCCCACCACCGGGAAGTAGCGCGGCTTGGCGTGGATGTAGAGCAGGAACTTGTCGACGGCCGGGCCGACGACCATGCGCGAGCGCAGCACTTCCATTTCACCCGACGTTTCCGCCTTGGTATCGAACATCGACGACACATCGCCCAGCAGGCTGCGCGCCTGCCCGTTCGGAAGCTCCTCTTCAACCTGCACGATGATGTCGGCCGAATAGACTTTGGGCGTCACCATCACATACGCCAAAGCGCCGAGAAACGCGAGCAGGGTGATCCCAATGATCATCCATCGGTTGGAGAAAATGGCATCCACGTGGGACGACAAGGGGGTTTCCTGTTGACGGGCCGGGACGGACGGCTCGAAAGATTCGATGGGCAACGACATGCAGCTCTCCAGGAGAGGGCGCCGCCGCGGATGCGGCGCCCCCAAAGGCGGTTTTTGAGGCGGACTACTAATCGATGGACCGGACGGTCTGTACGGTTTGCGCGCTCGGGAACAGGTTGCTGATGAAGCGGTTCCACCGCACCAGGCCGGCCGAATCCACGAACACGACATCCTTGGGTTGCAATTCAAACTTGGCGCCCACGGCCAGGGCCTGCGGCGACGCGGCGTTCAAGTGGTAGACCAAAGGCTTTGCCTCCTCCGTGCCGCGCACGACAAATATTTGTGAGGTATCGGCCGTGATCTGGTTCGGCCCGCCTGCCAGGCCCAATGCCTCGGTCAGCGACATGCGTCCATCACGCATGACGGAAGCACCGGGGATGAACACTTCGCCCATCACGAATACTTTGCTGTCGTCGCGCGGCGTGACTCTCACGATGTCCCCTGGCTTGAGCATTACCTGGTTCAGGTCCTGGCCGCGCTCGATCAGCGCGGGAAGGTTCACGCGAGTACGCCGGCCATCGCGGATCACATAGACCGCGCTGCGGTCGCCGGTCGGCAGAATGCCTCCGGCCCGGTTGAGCGCCTCCAACAGGGTCATGGGAACATCGTTGATCGCAACCGTGCCCGGCGTCGTCACCTCGCCGTCGACAAAGATGCGCTTACTGCGAAATCCCAGAACGCGTACGGTGATCTGCGGGTCCTGTATGTACTTGCTCGAACTATTCACTATGAGATTGCGAGCCTGAAGTTCCGTCAACCCCGCCACTTTCAGCAGTCCCGTATACGGAAACTGGATATATCCCGAGGATGAGACCGTATAGCCCGGAATGCCCGAGGCGGTATCCCCGATGGCTAGTTCCGTTGCCGCAGACCCGATGGCGTAGGTTTGCGTCGGAAGCACGAGTTCGGGGTGATCCCACACGACGATGGAGAGGATATCTCCCGGCCCGATGAGGTAGGGTCCCGGCTTGCCGATCAGGTGGCTGACGCCTTCGTTGTCCAGCAGCGCCTCGCGTGCGCGCTGCTCTTCGAGAACGAGGGATGGCGTGATCTCCTTGATGACGGCCTTGGAGTCCGGATCCAGCGGGTCCGCGAGGTGGTTCGCGCTGAAAGTCATACCGGGAGACAAGGCGCAAGCGCCCAGCGAGGACACGAGCGCGATAGCGGCTATGGCTCGGCTCAACGTTCCGAAAAATGTAGTCATGGCAAATCCACAGTGAATGACTTCGTTGCTTGGAAAGGAGCCCGATGCGTAACGGGTTGCGACATTCCACACTCTTTTCCTAGGCCCGCACATTCGACGGATGCCTTAAGCCTTCTCCTACACCGTTTGGAGGTTTCGGGTAGGCGGCGCACTCAATAAGATTTTGTCGGTAGCCACATGCTTTGCGGCACTGCACAGTTTTTGCTTGGCGCAAAGCGCTCCCTTCCGAACAGGAGTGCGCGATGGACCCGTCCCAAACGGACACGTCGGCAAGATTCAGCGGGACAAGCTATCTCTATCGCTTGCTCGACGCCGCGATCGTCATCACCTGCGGCCTGACTGCCACCGGCTTGAAATTCTCGGATGAAGCCCTGGCGGATCCTCCGCAGATTCATCTGTTCCTGATCTACCTGTGCGGCCTGGGCGCGATCGCGATCTTTCCGGCGTTCCGCCTGTACGTGTCCTGGCGCGGGCGCCTGCTGACCGACCTGCTGGTGCGCAGCATCGCCGCGTGGGCCACCGTGTTCGCGCTTGGCATCTTCGTCAGTTTTCTCATGCACCAGACCGGCGCGATATCCCGCTTATGGGCTGCAACCTGGTTCGGCATGACGGCGCTGGCGCTGGCCGGCGTGCGCGTCGCCGTCTATACGGCGCTGGGCGCGGCGCGCGATCGCGGCCTGGACAAAAAGCGCGTGCTGCTCGTGGGCTTTGGCGCGCTGGGGCACGACATGTGGCGCCGGGTGGAGAAGTACCGCGAGGCCGGCTATCAGATCTCGGGTATCTACGCCGAACCGCATGAGATCCTGCCGCCGCAGGTCCGCCGTCTGCATGGCCTGGAAAACCTGAGCGACTTCGTGCGCGAGAACAAGGTGCGCGAGATCTGGATCGTGCTTCCGATGGAGGCGGGCCAGGAACTACGCGAAGTGCTGTATCACCTGCGCAACGACCTGGTGGATATCCGCTGGATTCCCGATGTGATGTCGATCCAGCTGTTGGGCCACCGCATCGGCGAATTCCTGGGACTGCCCGCCATCCAGCTCAACAGCCTGCCCGCCGCGGGTGTGCGCGGCTGGGCCAAGGAGGCGTTCGACCGCAGCTTCGCGCTGTGCGCGCTGATCGGCCTGGCGCCGGTGATGCTGACGGTGGCCCTGCTGATCAAGCTGACCTCGCGCGGCCCGGTGTTCTTCACGCAGCCGCGGCTGGGCGTGGACGGCAAGGTGTTCCACGTCTACAAGTTCCGCACCATGACCGTGCACCAGGAACAGGGCGTGGTGACGCAGGCCACGCGCAACGACAGCCGGGTCACGCGCATCGGCGGCTTCCTGCGCCGGACCAGCCTGGACGAGTTGCCGCAGTTCCTCAATGTGCTGCGGGGCGACATGTCGGTGGTGGGCCCGCGTCCGCACGCGCTGGAGCACAACGAAATGTACAAGGACCTGGTGCAGCGATACATGATGCGCCATCGCGTCAAGCCGGGCATCACCGGCTGGGCGCAGGTCAACGGCTTTCGTGGACAGACCGACACGCTGCGCAAGATGAGCGACCGCGTCGAGCATGACATCTACTACATCCAGCACTGGACGTTCAGGATGGATCTGCTGATCATCGCCCGCACGGCGATCTCGGGATGGACGGGCCGCAATGTCTACTAAGCCGTTGGGATGGCCCGTGCATGAAGCGCCTTCGGCGCGCCGCGGCATGCTGGCCCGCTCGGACTTCCGCCAGGCGGTGGAGATGCTGCCCCTGGTGTCGATCGACCTGCTGCTGCGCGACGGCGCCGGCAACTACCTGACCGGGCTGCGCGCCAATCCCCCCGCCCAGGGCGCGTGGTTCGTGCCCGGCGGGCGGATCCGCAAGAACGAGCCCCTGCGCGAGGCGCTGCGCCGCATCGTCCAGGACGAGCTGGGCCTGTCGCTGCCCGATCTGGCCTGGACGCCGCGCGGCGTCTACGAGCATTTCTACGGCACCAACTTCGCGGGTGAAGCCGGACGCTCCACCCACTACGTCGTCCTCGCGTACGAGGCCGAGCTTTCCCTGGATACCGCAAGCCTTCCCCTGGCCCAGCACAGCGGCTACCGCTGGCTGCCCGGAGAAGCGATCGCCGCCGATCCCGGCGTGCATCCCTACACCCAGGCCTACTTCAAGGAGTGAGCGCCATGACCAACCCCCCTCCCCCGTACCGGGCAGTCATTCTTTGCGGCGGTTCAGGCTCGCGCCTGTGGCCGTTGTCGCGCGAACTGCTGCCCAAGCAGTTCATCCGTTTGACCGATGACCGCAGTCTGCTGCAGAACACCCTGCTGCGGCTGAGTTCGGCGGGCGCGCAGGCGCGGCCCATGCTCGTCTGCAACGAAGCGCACCGCTACATCGCGGCGGAACAGGCGCAGGAACTGGGGATCAAGGATGTCGAAGTCATCCTGGAGCCGTTCGCGCGCAACACGGCGCCCGCCATCGCCGCCGCCACGCTGCGGGCGATGCAGGATGGCGAAGACCCGGTCATGCTCATCATGCCGTCCGATCATGTGCTGGAAGACGGCGAGGTGCTCAGCGCGGCCTTCACCCAGGCCTACGACGCGGCCCGCCAGGGCGCGCTGGTGACGTTCGGCATCAAGCCGACGGCGCCGCTCAGCGGCTACGGCTACATCCAGGCCGACGAGCCGGGCGCCATGGCCCCGGCGCGCCGCGTGCGCCGCTTCGTCGAAAAGCCGTCGCCCGAGGTCGCCCAGCGCTTCATCGAGGACGGCGGCTACTACTGGAACAGCGGCATGTTCGCCTTCCAGGCGTCGGTCTTCCTGGCCGAGCTGGGACGGCTGGCGCCCAAGATCCTTGAACACGCGCAGGCGGCCGTGGCCACCGGCCATGGCGACAACGGACTGTTCCACCTGGACGGCCCGGCGTTCGAAGCCTGCCCCAGCGACTCGATGGACTACGCCATCATGGAGCGCACCGACAGCGCCGTGGTCATCCCGCTGGCCGCCTCGTGGAGCGACGTCGGGGCCTGGGACGCCGTCTGGGGCATCGCCCAGAAGAGCGTGGAGGGCAATTCCACCACCGGCGACGTCATGGTGGAGGACTCGCGCAACTGCCTCATCCATTCGACCAGCCGGCTGGTGGCATCGGTGGGGCTGGACGACATCGTGGTCATCGAGACGGCCGATGCGGTCCTGGTGGCGCACAAGTCGCGTTCGCAGGACGTCAAGCGCCTGGTGGAGACATTCAAGACCCAGCACCGCGCCGAACTCAACCACCACCGCGAGGTCCAGCGGCCGTGGGGGTCTTACGACTCGGTCGGACAGGGGCCGCGCTACCAGGTCAAGCGCATCACCGTGAAGCCCGGCGCGCGCCTGTCGTCGCAGATGCACCACCATCGCGCCGAACACTGGATCGTGGTGTCGGGCACGGCGCGCATCTACAACGGCGATAAGCAGTACCTGCTGACCGAGAACCAGTCGACCTACATCCCGCTGGGCGAGATCCACAGCCTGGAAAACCCGGGGAAGATCCCGCTGGAGATCATCGAGGTGCAGTCGGGCGCCTACCTCGGCGAAGACGACATCGTCCGTTTCCAGGACATCTACGGCCGTGTCTGAAGTTGATAAGCCCCCACGCCGCACTCGCTCCGCTCGCTTGCTGCCCCCCGAGGGGGCCGTCTTCGCCTTGGGGCGGCCCGGCGGCGAAGAGGTCCCTGCGGCTCGGGAGCCTTTCTGGCGCCCGGGCATGGCAAAGATCTGCCTGCCCGTGGCGGCCCTATTTTTCATCGTCCTGGTCACCGTCGGCAACCTGCCCGGGCTGGCGGCGGACATGTCCGATGCGTTCGGCGACAAGCGGCTGCACCTGGCCGCCTACGCCTTCCTGACCGGGCTGATCTACGTCTCCGTCAACCGGCGCCCCGCGCTGGTGGCCATGCTGGCGGCCACCGCCCTGGGTGCGCTGGATGAATCAATCCAGTCCTTTTTTCCGTATCGAGAGGCTGGACTCTTAGACCTTTTGGCCGATATCTCAGCGGCTGGTGCAACAGTAATCTCTTTGCACATTGGTACCGCAGCCATCGGCTCCTTTCGTGCAGTCACTAAGTCTTAAGGACACAACCATGCCAAAACGGGCACTGATTACCGGCGTAACTGGCCAAGACGGGGCCTATCTGGCGGAGCTTCTGCTGGCCAAGGGCTATGAGGTCCACGGCATCAAGCGTCGCGCTTCGCTGTTCAACACCGCGCGGATCGACCACCTTTACCAGGATCCGCACGACCAGCCCCGCAATTTCGTGCTGCACCACGGCGACATGACGGACTCGTGCAGCCTCATCCGCATCGTCCAGTCGGTGCAACCCGACGAGATCTACAACCTGGCCGCGCAGAGCCACGTGGGCGTCTCGTTCGAGGAACCGGAATACACCGCCAACGCCGACGGCCTGGGCACCCTGCGCCTGCTGGAAGCGATCCGCATCCTGAAGCTGGAGAACAAGACGCGCTTCTACCAGGCGTCCACCTCCGAGCTGTACGGCCTGGTGCAGGAAACGCCGCAGAAGGAAACCACGCCCTTCTATCCGCGCAGCCCCTACGCGGCGGCCAAGCTGTACGCCTACTGGATCAGCGTGAACTACCGCGAAGCCTACGGCATGTATGCCTGCAACGGCATCCTCTTCAACCACGAGTCGCCCAAGCGCGGCGAAACCTTCGTCACGCGCAAGATCACGCGCGGCCTGGCGCGCATCGTGCTCGGGCTGCAGGAATGCCTGTACCTGGGCAACCTGTCCGCGCTGCGCGACTGGGGCCACGCCCGCGACTACGTCGAAATGCAGTGGCTGATGCTGCAGCAGGACACGCCCGAGGACTACGTCATCGCGACGGGCATGCAATACAGCGTGCGCGAGTTCATCAACACCGCCGCGCGCGAGCTGGGCATCCTGCTGGCCTGGGAAGGCGAGGGCCTGGAAGAAACCGCGACCGTGCTGTTCTCGCCGGTGCACGACGTCAAGGCCGGCCAGGTCATCGTGCGCGTCGACCCGCGCTACTTCCGTCCGACCGAAGTGGAAACGCTGCTGGGCGATCCCACCAAGGCCCGCGAGAAGCTCGGCTGGTCGCCCCGCACGACGTTTGCGCAACTCGTCAAGGAAATGGTCGAAGCCGACCTGCGGGATGCGCGGCGCGATGCGCTGGTCGAACAGAACGGCTACGAAATCTACGCCTACAAGGAGTAGCCCGCCATGACGAACCTGGACCAACGCGTGTTCGTCGCCGGCCATCGCGGCATGGTGGGCGCGGCGATCACCCGCGAACTGCACCGGCGCGGCTACGAGAACGTGCTGACGCGCAGTCGCGCGGAACTGGACCTGGAGAACCAGAACCAGGTGCACCGCTTTTTCTCGACCACGCCGGTCGACGTGGTGTACCTGGCCGCCGCCAAGGTGGGCGGCATCCTGGCGAACCAGACGCACCCGGTGGACTTCCTGTACAAGAACCTGATGATCCAGTGCAACGTGATCCGCGCCGCGTATGCGGCCGGGGTGCGCAAGCTGCTGTTTCTGGGTTCGTCATGCATCTACCCGCGCGAGGCGCCGCAGCCGATCCGCGAGGACGCGCTGCTGACCGGTCCGCTGGAATCGACCAACGAACCCTACGCCATCGCCAAGATCGCCGGCCTGAAGCTGTGCGAAGCCTATCAGCGCGAGCACGGCGCGCGTTTCATCTGCGCCATGCCCACCAACCTGTACGGCCCGCACGACAACTACGACCTGCACAGCAGCCACGTGCTGCCCGCCCTGATCCGCAAGTTCCACGAAGGCCGTGAGACCGGCGCGCAAACCGTGACGATCTGGGGCACGGGAACGCCGCTGCGGGAATTCCTGTACGTGGACGACCTGGCGCAGGCCAGCGTCATGCTGATGGAGCATCCGGACGCCGAGGGCATCTACAACATCGGCGCCGGCCAGGACATCTCCATCGCGGACCTGGCGCAGCTCGTGGCGCGCGTGGTGGGCTATGAGGGCAAGATCGTGTACGACACGTCCAAGCCCGACGGCACGCCGCGCAAGCTGATGGATTCCTCGCGCGTGCAGGCGCTGGGCTGGCGTCCGGAGATCTCCCTCACGCACGGCATCACGCTCGCCTACGGCCATTTCCTGCGCGAGCGCACGCAACAGCCGCTGCCGGTGGCCTGACGGCCGCGCCAGCATGACAGACAGGGTTTCCGATGCTTGGATTCGTGAAGAAACACATCGCCGGCAATGCTTCCTTCTGGGGGCTGGTGGAGTACGGCATCGGTCCCGTCGCGGCGCTGGTGGCGCTGCCCATCCTCTTTCGCCAGCTCGGCACGGTGGGCTTCGGCCAATATTCCATGATCATCGCGCTCGCCGGCTTCGGCAACGCGGCGAACCTGGGCGCGGCCGTCACCGCCACCAAGCTGGTCTCCGAAAGCATGCACGAGCCCGGCGGCGCCTATCGCGCGGCCGGCGTGAGCGTGTCGTTGATCGGCTGTGCGCTGGGCGTCGTGACGCTGGCGGCCATGCTGCTGTGGGGCGCCTTGTGGCTGGGCTGGCCCGAGGCCACCTTCGGCGGCGTGGCGGTGACGATGCTGGCGATGCCCGCGCTCGCCATCTACCTGACCCAGCAGTATGACCAGCTCTTCTCCGGCTGCCTGAAGGGCCGCGAGGACTTCCGGGCCACCGCGCTGTGCGAAGTCTTCAGCCGCACCGGCACCATGGCGCTGGCCTGCGCGGCCGCCTGGTACACGGCCTCGCCCACATGGACGGGGCTGGCGCAGGCGGTCGGCCTTCTGATCGCGGGCAGCGTGAAGATGCGCGTGTTCGCGCGCGCCTACGATCGCTTCATCGTGCGCCCCGTGCGCGACCGTGGCGCCATGATGGCCGCCTTCCGGTTCTCGCGCTGGTCGTGGCTGAACAGCCTGAGCGCGCTGGCCTTCGGCTCGGTCGACCGGGTGCTGGTCGGCAGCCTGATGGGACCTGCGGCGCTTGCCATCTTTACCGTGGGCGTGCAGGTGGGCCAGATCATCCACACGGCGTCGGTCGCCATCTTCCAGAAGGCGATGCCGCGCGTGACCCGCCTGTCGGTCTCGCCGCCCTTTCCCGGCGCCGCCGAACGCGAGATCCGCCGCATGATGCTGTGGAACCTGGCGCTGTCGGCCAGCGCCACGCTGGCCGTGCTGGCGGTCAGCCAGCCGCTCCTGAACCTGCTGCTGGGCGACAACGTCGCCAGCGGCCACCTGGGCACATTCCAGTTGCTGATCGTGGCATCGGGCCTGCTTTCCCTGAATGCCGCGGCGCACTTTTCCCTCCTGGGGCTCGGCAACTCCCGCGCCGTCGCGATCCTGAACGGACTGGGCGGCCTGGCGATGCTGTGCGTCATGGCGGGACTGGTACACGTGGCGGGGGAACACGCCGCAGCTTGGGGCCGCATGGCCTACGCGGCGATCACGCTGGCCGGCGTGGCCCTCGCCATCCGTCAATCCCGCCCCGACTTTCCGGGCGCCATGCCTGCGGCCACCCGATAACCAACATGCTGAGGTCCTACATGCGCAAGCGCCATAACGAGTATTCACGCCAGCTCATCGACTTCGTCCGCGAGCTCCGCCCGCCAGCGCCCATCGCCAGCGGTCTGCTGCCCAAAGTGACCATCGTGACGCCCTCGTTCAACCAGGCCAAGTTCCTGGAGCGCACCATCCTGTCCGTCCTGAACCAGGGCTACCCGCGGCTGGAGTACATCATCATCGATGGCGGCTCCACGGATGGCAGCGTGGACATCATCAAGAAGTACGAGCGTTACCTGACGTACTGGGAAAGCACCCCGGACCGTGGCCAGTCGCACGCCATCAACAAGGGCTTCGAGCGCGCCACCGGGGATTACGTGGGGTGGCAGAACTCCGACGACCTGTACTTTCCGGGCGCGCTGCGCAAGCTGGGCGCGGCGGCGGCGCGGGGCCGCGCGCCCATCGTCAGCGGCAACCTCTTCGTCGCCGACGCGGACAACCACATCTTCCGCAAGATCCACTACACCCCCGTCAACCGCGGCACGCTGACGGTGGTGAAAGCCTCGATCCCGAACCAGTCCGCCATCTTCCGCCGCGACCTGCTGCGCAAGTACGGGCTGCTGCAGGAGAGCATGCGCTATTGCATGGACCTGGAGCTGTGGAGCCGCCTGCTGCGCGAGGGCAAGAACCTGATCGTGCCGGACGCGCTGGGTGTCTACACCGCCCACGACGAGACCAAGACCGCGCTGATGCAGGACGTGCTGCTGGAAGAGCGCGAACAGATCGTCAGCCGCATCCGGCGCACCGAGCCGGGCCTGGGACGCCTGTTCGAGCTGTCCTGCCGCGCGTCCAAGGTGGCCGCGCATGCCCGGCAGGGGGACCTGACCTACCTGCTGGAAAAGCTGACGACCAAGATCTTCGGACGCGACGACTGGGCTTCGCACTAGGCCCGGCCATCAACGACACGGAACTGCAATGACCACGCGCCGCCGACTCTCCACCCTCCACCTCCTGGGCCTGTTCGTGTTCACCGCGCTGGCGCTGAACGACGACCGGTTCATCGTGGGGGTGGGCAGCTTCAAGCTGTCGCCGTTCGACCTGCTGTTCGTCGCGATGCTGGGCGTCAAGGCGCTGCGGCTGGCCGACCCGGGCGCCTACGCGCTGCCGCGCGGGGCGCTCGGCGTGCTGCTGGGCATCCAGGCCATCTCGGTGATCTACCTGCTGCTGGTGTCGATCGACCATCCCGGCATCCAGACGGGCGACGTGGCGCGCGACCTGCGCATCGTCTTCTACTTCCTGTGCACGCCGTTCCTTTGCTACAAGGACATCGACAGTCCCGGGGCGTACGCGGTGCTGCAGAAGTACATCGTGGCCGCCGGCCTGGCGGTGGCCACGCTGATGCTGCTGGAGCAGGCGCAGGGCTTCAGCGTGTCCAATCCGCTGCGCAACGTGCGCCTGGGGGTGTGGGCCATCCCGATGGCCGTGGTGTCGCTGCTGTACTTCCGGCGCACGCTGAACGTGACGGGCCCCAAGGCATATTTCCTGACCCTGTTCATGGTGATGGCGCTGGTGTTCTCGCTGAACCGCAGCCAGTACCTGCAGTTGGCGGTGTCCGTCATCATCGCCGTGTTGCTGGCGGGCAACCCCGAGATCCGCCGCCGCGCGATCTTGATCTTCGCGCCCGCCACCATCGCCGGGGTGCTGATCTTCGCCAGCATCGGCTACCTGGACGTGCTGACCGAGCGCATCTTCAGCGTCGAACGGCTGGACGAAGATTCCAGTTACGGCGCGCGCGTCCAGGAAATGGAAGGCCAGATGGACTACTTCGCCGAAAGCCCGGTCTTCGGCAAGGGAGCCGGTTTCCGCAGCTGGGTCATGGGCGAGAACGGCTTCGAACTGAGCACGTTCGCGCACAACTCCTGGGCCTTCTACCTGATGAAGTTCGGGGTGGTGGGCACGACCATGATCATGCTGCCGCCCCTGCTCATCCTGCTGACCCTGTTCAAGCGACGCGAGCATCCCGGCCTGGAGATGCACCGGCGCTACCTCCTGGCGACGGCGCCGATCTATATCTTCATCGACTCGATGTCGGGCGGGCTGGCCTACGCGCCCAAGACCGCCTTTACCGGATTTCTGCTGTGCTATGCGCTGTCGCTGATGCGCAATGCGCAGATCATGCCCGTACCCCGTAACGAACCGCCCGTTCCCAGCCCCCGCCCGGACGTCGTTCGCCGGGCGCCACCGCGAGTAATACCCCATGCCTGATGTCCTGTTTGTCGCACCGGACTTGCACGGCGGCGTCGGAAGATGCGTCGCCTTCATTGTGGATGCGTTGCCGGAACAGGGGGTGGACTCCGCCCTGTTCCTGCTGCGCTCCCGCAATCGCGAGTACCCCATCGCCAACCCCAAGGTCACCCGCGCCCTGCCCATCATCGAGTCCCCCACCAAGCTGCGGCTGATGCTGCCCGTGGCCTTTTTCAAACTTCTGCAGCATATCCGCCGCGACAAGCCGGCCATCGTGTGCTCGCACGGCCTGCTGTGCAACATGCTGGTCGTGCTGGCCAGGACGATCCTGCGCGGCAATTTCAGGACCGTGGCGTTCGAGCACAGCAGTCCGGCCATCCATTACGGCGCCTCGAAGATGCGGCGCCTGAAATGCTGGCTGGTGAGCCAGACTTACCGCCGGCACGACGCGGTGGTGGGCGTGTCGCGCGGCGTCAAGGAAGACCTGGTGAGCATGTTTCCGCCGCTGCGCGGCAAGGTGCACACCATCTACAACGGCGTGCCGCTGGATAACGTGCGGCGGCAAGGCGCGCGGCCGCAGCCGGCCGGCGACGGAGATTCGCCGTATCACGTGGTGGCCGTGGGCCGGCTGGAAGCCGTCAAGGACTACGCCACGCTGATCGACGCCGCGGCCCTGCTGGACGATCCCCGCATCGCCTTCACGATCCTGGGCGAAGGCTCCGAGCATGCCGCCCTGCAAAAGCGCATCGACGAGAAGCCGTCGCGCACGCGGGTCAAGCTGGCGGGCCATATCGACAATCCGTTTCCGGTGATCGCCGGCGCCGGCGCGTTCGCGCTCACGTCGGTGCGCGAAAGCTTCGGGAACGTGCTGGTGGAGGCCCTGTGCCTGGGCGTGCCGGTGATTTCGACCGATTGTCCGCACGGCCCCGCCGAGATCCTGGATGCCGGCCGCTATGGCCTGCTGGTGCCGGTCGGCGACGCCGAGGCGCTGGCCGAGGCGGTGCGGCGCCTGGCCTACGACGGCGAAATGCGCGAGAAACTGGCGGCCCAGGGCCCCGAACGCGCGGACGCCTTTTCCCTGGAGCGGCACTGCCGCAACGTCATCGAGCTCTTCCAGCCGCTCATGCAGCGCGGAACGCCCTGAACAGGACAGCATCATGCAGAAGATACCGGTTTCCGTCGTGGTGATGACGAAGAACGAGGAACGCAACATCGCGAAGTGCCTGAAGGCGCTGGTGGAATTCGACGAAGTCTTCGTGGTGGACTCCAACAGCACGGACGCCACCTGCTCGATCGCGACGGCGATGGGCGCGCGCGTGTCGAATTTCCAGTGGGACGGCAAGTACCCGAAGAAAAAACAGTGGTGCCTGGAACAGTTGCCGTTCACGCATCCGGTCGTGCTGTACGTGGACGCCGACGAAGAGATGACGCCGGGCCTGGCGGCCGAGATACGCGAGGTGCTTCCGCGTTTTGCCGCGGGCGCCGGCGGCGCGTTCGTGCCCTTCGACTACGTGTTCTGCGGCAAGAAGCTCGAGCACGGCCACCGCGTGTACAAGCTGGCGCTGCTGGCGCGCGACCGCTCGCGTTTCCTGGACTATGACGACCTGGACGTCGCCAACATGTGGGAAGTGGAAGGCCACTACCAGCCGCAGGTCGAGGGCGAGACCTTCGCGCTGCGCCAGCGCATGGTGCACAACGACCACGACTCGCTCTATCACTATTTCGACAAGCACAACCGCTATTCGGACTGGGAAGCGAACCTGCGCACCAAGGGCCTGATGAACGATCCGCGCGAGGCCAACGTGGGCGGCCGCGCCCTGCTCAAGCGCATCTTCCAGGCCATGCCGTTCAAGGCCCCCATCGCCTTCCTGCATTCCTACGTCTTCCGGCTGGGCTTTCTGGACGGCAAAGCCGGCTATGACTATGCGGTGGCGCGCGCCATGTACTACTGGCAGATCCGCATCAAGACCGAGGAAATCCTGAAGGCGCGGCAGGCCAGCGCGGCCGCCTCCCAGCGCGACGCGGTCGCGGGAGCCGCCAAATGAGCACATTGCAACGGCTGGACCAGTTTTCGCTGGCCCCGGGGCAGCGCGGGCGGTCGGCGCTGACCGTCCAGTTGTGGTGGATGGTGCAGGGCACCCTGTTCCGCTGGTCGCCGCAGGTGGCCTACGGCTTTCGCCGGTGGCTCTTGCGCTGCTTCGGCGCGCGCGTGGGCCACAAGGTGCTGATCCGGCCCACGGCCACCGTGACCTATCCCTGGAAGGTCGAGATCGGTGATTACGCCTGGATCGGCGACGACGCCGTGATCTACAGCCTGGGACCCATCCACATCGGCGCGCACGCCGTGGTGTCGCAGCGCAGCTACCTGTGCGCCGCGGACCACGACGCCGGCCGGCCGGATTTCCCGCTGCGCGAGCGCGCGGTGCGCGTGGAGGAAGGCGCCTGGGTGGCGACCGACGTGTTCGTCGGACCAGGGGTGACGATCGGGCGCGAGGCGGTGATCGGCGCGCGCAGCTCGGTGTTCCGCAACATGCCGTCCGCAATGGTGTGCCATGGCAACCCTTGCCGTCCCATCCGGCCCCGCACCGCCACGCCGACATGAAAGTCCTCATCTATGGGATCAACTACGCGCCCGAACTGACCGGCACCGGCAAGTACACGGCCGAACTGGCCGAGTGGCTGGCCGCGCGCGGCCACGAGGTCAGCGTGGTGACGGCGCCGCCCTACTATCCGCAGTGGAAAGTGCATGAGGGCTACCGCGGATCGCGTTACGCGAAGGAGACGCGCCGCGGCGTGACCGTGCGGCGCGCGCCCTTGTGGGTGCCTGAAAGACCAGGCGGCGCCAAGCGCCTGGTGCACCTGGCAAGCTTTGCGCTGTCCAGCCTGCCGTCGCTGCTGCGCGCCGCGATGCGCCGGCCTGACATCATCCTGGTGGTCGAGCCCGCCCTCTTCTGCGCGCCCGGCGCGTGGCTTGCGGCTCGTTTGTGCGGCGCGCGCGCGTGGCTGCACATCCAGGACTTCGAGGTGGACGCGGCGTTCGAGCTGGGCCTGCTCAAAGGCGCGGGCCTGCGTTCGCTGGTCAAGCGCGCCGAACGTTGGCTGATGCGCCGCTTCGACCGCGTGTCCACGATCTCGAACCGGATGCTGGATCTGGCGCTGGCCAAGGGCATCGACCCGGGCCGCGCCGTGCTGCTGCCCAACTGGATCGACGTCAACGCGATCACCCCGCTTGCCGAAGGCGGGGATTACCGCGGCCAGCTCGGCATTCCGGACAACGCCATCGTCGCGCTGTACTCCGGCAACATGGGCGGCAAGCAAGGCCTGCAGATCCTCGCGGACGTGGCCCGCCGGCTGAACCGCGAAGACCGGCTGTGGTTCCTGTTCTGCGGCCAGGGCCCCGAGCGCGCGGCGCTGGAGGAGCGGTGCCGCGGCCTGACCCGCGTCATCTTCCTGGACCTTCAACCGGCAGAACGGCTGGGCGCCCTGCTGACCACGGCGGACATCCATCTGCTGCCGCAGCGCGCCGGCGCCGCGGACCTGGTCATGCCGTCCAAGCTGACCGGCATGCTGGCCAGCGGCCGGCCGGTGGTGTGCGGCGCGGCGCGCGGCACGGAGCTTGCCAGCGTGGTATCGCATTGCGGCCTGCTCACGCCGCCTGAAGACGCCATGGCCATGGCCGAGGCCGTGCGAAAACTGAGCTACAACGCCCAGATCCGCGAAACCCTGGGCGCGGCCGCGCGCCGGTATGCGATGGAGCACCTGCACGTGGACGCCGTGCTGGGCGCCGCGGAACGCGAGTTCGCCGCGATCGCGAAGTCCAAGGGCCGTACGGCGCGGGCGGGCACGCAAGCGAGCGAAGGCGACGTTTAAGCTTTTTTTTTTCGAGTCGGGGCCGCCTGCGGAAGTGCCGCAGGCGGCCTTTTTAATTGCGGTTTGCTTCACACGCGCGGCTGCGCCTTCACGCCTGCGCCTGAAGTAAGCCAGGGCCTGTGCGGGCGGCGCCGCCACCCGCACAGGCCCTGCCTCGCACCCTGCGCGATCAGCTTGCGTCGCCCTTGTCCGGCGTCGGTTGCCCGTTGGTGTTTCTGACCAGGCCCATCTGCACCGCGATATAGGCCGCCTCGGCCTGATTGCGCGCGTTCAGCTTCCAATAGAGCGTGCGCGCATGGCTCTTGACGGTCGCGACCGATATGCCCACCTGCTGCCCGATCTCGCGCATGGTCTTGCCCTGCACGAGCAACTGCAGGATTTCCTCCTGCCGCTGCGTCAGTTCGCGCAGCTCCTGCACGGACGAATGCGTCGTGCCGGGCGGCCTGCCGGCGGGCTGGGGATAGCATTCCCCGCCGGCGATCACCAGGCTGACGGCCGCGGCCAAGGCATCGGGACTTGAGGCCTTGGGCAGGTAACCGGCCACGCCCGCCCGCGCGCAGGCGGCCATCACGCTCGGGTCCAGCGCGGAATACAGGACCAGCACCAACCTGGGCATAAAAAAGGCCATGGCCTGCGACAGGAGCCCGATGTCCTGCTCGGCGGACCCGCTGCAACCCACCACCAGCAGTTCCACTGGCTTGTTGATCGAGCTTGACATGGTGAGCAGATGGGCTGGCGAGATGGCCAGGATTTCGTCGGCGTTGCGCACACGTTCCAGCACATGCTGAATGGCGACACGAAGCAGAGCGTAGTCTTCGATCAGTACGGTTGTCATCCCGGGAAGAACCTTGTGACGCATGGCCCATTACGGTTCCCACGACGCTGGCGCAATGCCGCGCAACGCACGGGTCCACGCGCATCGCCAGGTTCGGGGGAATCCTGTCCGCGGCCTTGGGATTGCGCTGGCGAGATTAAGTGATTCGCCCTATCAATCCATGCTTGCGGACACAACCCATGCTATCAGCGGCTACGTTCGCTGAATCTCGTTCAGGAGGATGATAGGTGGCGGAAAGCGAGGCGACAGCGACGTTTGACACCTGCTTTCTATGCCTTAGCCGTATTGGCTATGCGCAACCCCGGCAGCATCGGAACTGGGCGTTCCAGGCTGCCGGGCAGGCAGCGCAAACCTTCTACTACCCGAGCTTGCGCCCATAGATCTGCCCGGCGTCCACTTCGCGGCCATTCGGTTCATGCCATTCCAAGGTTGCGCCGCGTTGCAGCGCCGCGTAGACGGCTTCGCCCTTGTTCTTGACATGCAGGCGTTGATACAGCGTGCACGCGTGCGTTTTGGCGGTCGCTACCGAGATATTCAACATCCGGCTGACGGTCTTGATCGGATAGCCCCTGGCCAGCAGCACCAACACCTCATATTGGCGCGGCGTGATCTGGAGCAGTTGTGCGCCCGCGCTCACGGGCATGGCGCCCTTGGAGCCGGCTTCGTCCGCATCCCGCGACGGCAAGGCGCATACCGCAGAGGCCGGAGCCTGCAGCGCCTGTTCGCTCGGAAAGCATTGCCCGCCCGCCATGACCAAGCGTATGGCGGCCTCGAGGATTTCGACCGAAGCCGTTTTCATCAGGCATCCGTACACGCTGGCGCCAGGCAGGCCTTGCACCGGCATGGGCAAGGGCATGACGTCCGTCAAAAGCAGAATCCGCTTGGGCGTCAGCACGCGCTGAATCTCGTGCAAGGCGCTCCATGCTTCATCGGTATCCACCGGCAACCCGTAGATCAGGAGATCGGCGCCCGCATGTACGCCGTCGGCCTTGGATACATCCGCAAGACCCATTCCCTCGATCTCCCACACATCATCCAACTTGCTAAGAATCTGCCACAAACCCAACCGCAGGAGCGGATGGGCTTCAATCAGGACCATCTTGGCCATGGTGTCCTCCCGGTTTTTCGACGGGCCTCGAAGGGATCTTCGCTGTGCTGAAGACTATTATTTTCCAGCCCCTGCGGTGGGTGGTCCGCATATCCCGGAATATCTAATGAAGCTGAACCGGGACATTTGGGCTGGGCGACTTTGGTAGCCAACATAACGGATGGCATGGAACCCATCTTATGGTTCGGATTTGTCAAAATCAAGACGTTTCCGGGCGATATAATCCGATAAAATCAGAAATCAATCGTTAGCCTTAATCACGTTCGTAAATATGGATGAGAAACCCCTCTCGTCCTTTTTTACGCTAGGGTTTTCACCAGCCTCGCGCAGGGCGCGACCCCGGCTCCCCTATGGAAAGGGGCCGCCGGGCGGCGTGGATAGGGCTTCAGGCTCGTGTTACAGACGAAAAAAAGCCGCGTCGGGGCATCGGCCGGACGCGGCTTCGAACAGCCGGATCGAGGGGGAAATCTGTCAACTTGTATCCGTAGACACATCCAGCCCGTGAACAGTCCCTGTATTCGAAATAACGGTAACATTTTTTATTTTGCCGCCTGGCGGCGGATTTACTCCATATAGGCGAAGTCAAATACCGTGTGCCCCCCCTGATGATGCCAATGGTGCATTGAAGCATGGCGTTTTCTCAGGAAGTTTGCGTAGTGGATTTCGCCGTCGGTTTCGATGTACGTGGTGGGCGTAAGCTCGTCGATCCGATTCAGCGACACGCCCTTGCCGTAGTGACAGAAGCCCTGGTACTGGGCGCATCGGATCACGTCTCCGCCAGGAGACACAACGATTCCGGCGTTGCGGGCACGCATCGGGTTGCGCACGATCGGGTTGCAGGCGTGCGGCGTCCAGGTGGTGGAGCGCGGCGAATCGGAGAAAAATGCAAATAACTCATCGCAATGGCTCTGGCCGTCGGTTCGGTCGATATTTGTTAATAGCCACCAGTATTCTCCGTGTTTAAAAATAATGGTGTCGACCGCAGAAATATTCGTCATCAGATTAACGTCGAGCTCCCATTTCAGCGGAAATTCAGTGCATTTCCATAGCTCTATACTGCGATTTCCGCAGGTTTCCGGGACCATGTACGTTACGCCATCGTGTTCGAAAATATACGGAAACGAAAGGTGATACGGCAGGTTCAGCGCAGTGCCCAGCAGCCGGAAAGCCCCGTCGGAGTAGGTCGCGACCGAGATCGTGCCTTTGCGGGACGTAAAATCATAATCCTCGAAAAATATATACGGCTTTTTATCGTGCGTATAAACGAAGGGGTCGGCGAAAAACCTGCCCTTAGGCGGCTGCAATACCATGGCCTCGGACACCACGGCCTGTTGGCGCGCGGAGGGAAACATACCGATCCGCCAGCGGACATTGCGTTTCATGATGCGCCGCACAACCAGATCCGACATTAACCATGCCTGGCGCGCGATATATGCCGCGCTGTCCCATTCCGCGGGATCGGCGCGGCGCGGCCCGCTCATGATCTGCATGGCCGGCGGCGCGACGCCAGGCCGATCGCGGGCCAGCGCCTGCAGGGCGTCGTACACCATGAAATTTCCCAAACTGAATGCGCGCGCCTGGTTCTTCAGCCAGAACACCTCGGTGTTGAAACTGCGCTGGTCCAGCAGCTCGTCGTCTTCCTCTTTTTCGCCGACGCGCCACAGTTTCACGGTGGTGTGGTCTTCGCGTTGAAAGACTTCCCAGAAGCCTGCAAAACGGCTCGTCGACACCGCGATATCGGAATAGCTCAACTGCCACACGCCCAGCCGCGACCAGCTCGCCATCTGCGTGCGCGTGACGAGCGACGCGCCCAACGTGATCACCAGATCCAGGCCCAGCGCCTGCACCTCGGCGCGCGCCTGCGCGTCCTCGTCGCCGGGCGCGAGTGCGATCACCGATGTGCCCGACTGCGGCAGGTGTTCGCGCATGTCCCGGCATGCCAGCATGGCGCGCTGCTTCTGCGGCAGCATCTTGCCCTCGAGACGGGACAGGGTGCCGAACAGCGCCTTCACGCCCAGCCGCGGCGCGCTGTCGGGCGCCTCGCCGTCCATCACCAGCAAGGCCGCAAGCTCGAAGTCCTGGCTATGGACGAGCCACTCAACCATCTCATGCATCCAGCCGGGTTGCTCATACCCGTCAACCAACAATCCCACCTTGTACGTCTTCATTTCTCGTGCTCCTGTATCAGGGCGATTGGCCTGCCGCGCCGTGTCTGCGTAGGGCCTCGCCCGGCACGCAGCCGGGGCAATGCATTCACGTTCTCGCGCTGATACTGCGGTGTTTTCCGCGTGCGTTCCAGAGCACATTCATCCTAGGGCCGGTGTCCGAGGCCATTCGGCCAATTCTCAGCCAGCGGCTCAGGGAACCCCTCATCCTTAATCCCGGCCGGGTCTCGTTCTTACGCCCGATGCGGCGGGCTCGTCCCGCAAAACCGACACATGGGACGTGGGAGGTTAGGGGTAAACCCTATTGGGGATAGCCGAGGCTCGCCTCTCGTCCTTCCCTCACGCATAATGCTTTAAAACAAACGTTTGAATTCAACCATATGCAAGAAATCAAATCCACGTCCACGAGGGAAACCATCCTGGACACCGCCGAAGCCCTGTTTGCACAACAGGGGCACGAAGCGACGTCCATGCGCCAGATCACCGGCGCGGCCGGCGTGAACCTCGCGTCGGTGAACTACCACTTCGGCTCCAAGGAGTCACTCGTGCAGGCGGTGCTCAAACGCCGCCTCGAGGTGCTGAACCGCGAGCGCATGCGTCTATTGGACGAACTGGAGGCGCAATCCGCCGGCAAGCCCCTGAAGCCCTCGCAGATCGTGGATGCGTTCTTCGGCACCCTGCTGCGCCTGGCTGCCGATCCCGCGCAGGCCGGCAGCACGTTCCTGCCGCTCCTGGAACGCACGATGACCGATCCCACGGATTTCATCCGCGCGCTGTTCGCCGAGGAGTACGCGGACGTGCTCGAGCGCTACCGCAACGCCCTCTTCGCCGCGCTGCCCGACGTGCCCCGCGCCGAGATCATCTGGCGCTTTCAGTTCATGCTGGGCGCGACTTCGTACGCCATCATGGGCACCGACCTCCTGCGCTCGGTCACCGGCCTGGGCGGCGACGATCCCGACCAACCCAACGACCGTGAACTGCTGCTGCCGAGACTGATGAGTTTCCTGCTGGGCGGGCTGCGCTCGCCCTTGCCGCACCTGGCCCCGAGTCCCGGAGGCGCCTGACCCGCCTCCTGCCCCGTCCGACCAGACCGCAGCCCGGCAAGCAACGCCAGACGGTCGCCAGACACCTGAAGAAAACCGAGGAGACAAAGAAATGGTCGCAGTCATCGTCACGTTGGTTGTCATTGCGCTCCTGGTCGCAGTGCTGCTGGGCGTGCGCCCCCTCCGCAGGGCGCTGCTGTCGGCGCCGATCTTCAACCTGTATCGCAAGGTGCTGCCGCAGATGTCCGACACCGAGCGCGACGCGCTGGAGGCCGGCACGGTCTGGTGGGAGGGCGAGCTCTTTCGCGGGCGGCCCGACTGGAGCCGCCTGCTGGCCTATCCCCGGCCGCGCCTGACCGACGAAGAGCAGCGCTTCCTGGACAACCAGGCCGAGACCGCCTGCCGCATGGTCAATGACTGGCACGTCACGCAAGAGCGCTTCGACCTGCCCGCGGACGTCTGGAACTACCTGAAGGCCGAGGGCTTTCTGGGCATGATCATCCCCAAGCAATACGGCGGACTGGCGTTCTCCGCGTATGCCCACTCCGAAATCGTGACCAAGCTGTCCACGCGGTCCTCCGCGCTGGCCGTGTCGGTGATGGTGCCGAACTCGCTCGGCCCCGCGGAGCTGCTGCTGCACTACGGCACCGAGGAACAGAAGAACCACTACCTGCCGCGCCTGGCGCGCGGCGAAGAAGTGCCCGCCTTCGCGCTGACCAGCCCCTGGGCGGGGTCCGACGCGGCGGCCATTCCGGACAGCGGCATCGTCTGCAAGGGCGAATGGCAGGGCCGTGAAGTGATCGGCATGCGCGTCACCTGGGACAAGCGCTACATCACGCTCGCGCCCGTCTGCACCCTGCTGGGCCTGGCGTTCCGCCTGTACGACCCGGACGGGCTGCTGGGCGGCAAGAAAGACCTGGGCATCACCTGCGCGCTGGTGCCGCACGATCATCCTGGCGTGGACACGGGCCGCCGCCACTTCCCGCTGAACGCGATGTTCATGAACGGGCCCACCCGCGGCACCGATGTCTTCATGCCGCTGGACTTCATCATCGGCGGTCCGGCCATGGCCGGACAGGGCTGGCGCATGCTGATGGAATGCCTGGCCGCGGGCCGCTCGATCTCGCTGCCCTCGTCCAATACCGGCATGTCCAAGCTCACGGCCCGCGCCGTGGGCGGCTATGCCCGCGTGCGCAGCCAGTTCCGAATGCCGGTTGGCAAGTTCGAGGGCGTCGAAGAGGCGCTGGCGCGCATCGGCGGACACACCTACATGATGGACGCCGCGCGCACCATGACGGCGGGCGCCGTGGACCTGGGCGAAAAGCCCTCGGTCGTGTCGGCCATCGTGAAGTACCACGTCACGGAACGCGCGCGCCAGGTCGTCAACGACGGCATGGACGTGGTCGGCGGCAAGGGCATCTGCCTGGGACCGTCCAACTTCCTGGGCCGCGCCTACCAGCAGATCCCCATCGGCATCACCGTGGAAGGCGCCAACATCCTGACGCGCAGCCTCATCATCTTCGGCCAGGGCGCGATCCGCTGCCATCCCTACGTGCTGGCGGAAATGCGGGCCGCGCAGTCGCCGGACCGCAAGCAGGGGCTCGACGATTTCGACGCCGCGTTCTGGGGCCATGCGGGATTCGTGGTCCGCAACACGCTGCGCGCGCTGGGCACCGCCCTGACCGGGGCGCGCTTTGCCGCCGTGAATGCCGACGTCGCGCCTGGCATGAAGCGCTATTACCAGCTTCTCTCGCGCTATTGCGCCGCGTTCGCGCTGCTGGCCGACACCTCGATGCTGGTGCTGGGCGGCAGCCTGAAGCGCCGCGAGCGCCTGTCGGCGCGCCTGGGCGACGTGCTGTCGCAGATGTACCTGATCAGCGCCACGCTCAAGCGCTTTGAGGACGAAGGCCGCCAGGCCGCCGACGCGCCGCTTGCGCACTGGTCCATCCAGGACGCGCTGTACAAGGCGCAGGAAGCCTTTGACGGCGTCCTGGACAACTTCCCCAACCGCCCCGTCGCATGGATCCTGCGCCGCATCGTGTTCCCGTGGGGCCATAGCCAGGTCCCGCCCTCGGACCAGCTCGGCCAGGACGTGGCGCGCCTGCTCATCAGCCCCAGCGCCACGCGCGACCGCCTGACCGCCGGATGCCACCTGCCCGACACCGCCGACGAACCGGTGGGCGCGATCGAACTGGCGCTGGCGGCCACGCTGGACGCCGAGCCGATCGAAGCCAAGATCCGCGAGCTCGAAAAACGCGGCGTGCTGGACGGCAATCCGCAAGCCAACGTGCGCGACATCGCCGACGCGGCGGTGGCCATCGGCGGCATCACCGCGGAGGAATACGCCGTCGTGAAGCGCCGCAACCGCTTGCGCGATGCCGTGGTGAAAGTGGATGATTTCCCCTTTGATCTGGGCGCCGCCGGCGCGGACCGGCCCACGGCCGAACGCAAGGTCGCCTGAGGGGGAACGGATGGCATTCAAACCGGTTTACGTCATCGACGGATCGCGCACGCCCTTCCTGAAGGCGCGCACGGGCCCCGGGCCCTTCTCCGCCGGGGACCTGGCGGTGCAGGCCGGCCGCGCCCTGCTGCTGCGCCAACCCTACGCGCCCACCGACCTGGATGAGGTCATCGTGGGCTGCGCCGCGCCTTCGCCCGAGGAAGTGAACATCGGCCGCGTGATCTCGCTGCGCCTGGGGTGCGGCGACAAGGTGCCCGGCTGGACCGTCATGCGCAACTGCGCGTCCGGCATGCAGGCGCTGGATTCCGGCATCGCCAACATCCAATCGGGCCGCTCGCACCTGGTGCTGGCCGGCGGCACCGATGCGCTGTCGCGCGCGCCCGTCCTCTTTTCCGACGACATGGTGCGCTGGCTGTCGCGCTGGTATGCCGCGCGCGGCGTGGGCGCCAAGCTCAAGGCGCTGGGCGGCTTCCGGCCGAAGCACCTGGCGCCCGTCATCGGTCTGCTCAAGGGCCTGACGGACCCGGTCGTGGGCCTGTCGATGGGCCAGACGGCCGAAAACGTCGCCACTCTGTTCGGCATCGACCGCGCCGCGATGGACGCCTACGCGGCGCGCAGCCATCAGCGCGCGCTGGCTGCCCGCGCGGCCGGCATGCCTGAGATCACGCCGCTGATCGACACGCAGGGCAAGCTGCATGCAGAGGACGACGGCGTGCGTGAAGACTCCACGCCCGACAGGCTCGCCAAGCTCAAGCCCGTGTTCGACAAGCCCTGGGGCAACATCACCGCGGGCAACAGTTCGCAGGTCACGGACGGCGCGGCCATGCTGGTGCTGGCGTCCGAAGAGGCCGTGCAGAAGTGGAACCTGCGTCCGCTCGGCCGCATCATGGATACGCAATGGGCCGGCCTGGATCCTGCGATCATGGGCCTGGGTCCCGTGCACGCCGCCACCCCGATCCTGCAGCGCCACGGCCTGGGCCTGAATGACCTGGACTTGTGGGAAATCAACGAAGCCTTCGCGGCGCAGGTGCTAGGCTGCCTGGCCGCGTGGCGGGACGAGGCCTATTGCCAGGAAAACTTCGGCACGCCAGCATGGGGCGATCTGGACGCGGCGCGACTCAACGTGGATGGCGGCGCCATCGCCATCGGGCATCCGGTGGGCGCCTCCGGGGCGCGCATCGTGCTGCATCTGCTGCATGCGCTCCGGCGTCGCGGCGCCAGGCGCGGCATGGCGGCCATCTGCATCGGCGGCGGCCAAGGCGGCGCGATGCTGGTCGAAACCCTGGACGAGGACCGCCCATGACGACGATGCAAACGCTCTCCCACTGGCGCCTGGACCGCGACCCCGACGGCGTGGCCTGGCTGACATTCGATCGCGCCGGCAGCGCGGTCAATGCGCTGTCGGCCGACACCCTGGCCGAGCTCGCCGTCGTGCTGGACGCGCTGGACGCCGATCCGCCCAAGGGGCTCATCATCCAGTCCGGCAAGGCCACCGGCTTCATCGTGGGCGCCGACGTCAACGAATTCGCCAGCCTGGACACGCCTGAACAGGCGCGCGGCCTGGTGGCGCGCGGCTGGAACCTCATGAACCGCCTGGCCGGCGTGCGCTACCCCACCCTCGCGCTGATCCAGGGCCATTGCCTGGGCGGCGGCCTGGAACTTGCGCTGGCCTGCCGCTACCGGCTGGTCGCGGACCAGCCCGGCACCTCGCTGGCGCTGCCCGAAGTCATGCTGGGCATTTTCCCCGGCTGGGGCGGCATGCTGCGCCTGCCGCAGGTGATCGGCGCGCCCGCCGCGCTGGACATGATGCTGACCGGCCGCGGCGCCGATGCCCGCCGCGCGGCAGCGCTGGGCCTGGCCGACGCGCGCGTGCCGCCGCGCCTCTTGCTCGCCGCGGCGCGCCAGACGGTGCTGTCGCGCAAACCTGCCCGCCGCGCGCGCGGCCTGGGCGGTTTGCTGAACCGCTGGCCGCTGAAGGCCATCGTGGCCAAGCGCGCGCGCAAGCAGATCGCGGCCAAGGATCCGCTGGGCCATTACCCGGCGGCCCCCGCCATCGTGGACATCTGGGAAAAGCATGGCGGCAATGCGCTGAAGGCGCCGGACCTCATCGACCGCATCATTTCGTCCGGCACGGCGCGCAATCTGCTGCGGGTGTTCCGCCTGCAGGAGCGCCTGAAGGCCAACGGCAAGCAGCCGGGCGTCGCGCCCGCGCGCCACGTGCACGTGGTGGGCGCCGGCGTGATGGGCGGCGACATCGCCGCCTGGTGCGCGTACAAGGGCATGACGGTCACGCTGCAGGACCAGGACATGGCGCGCATCGCACCCGCCATCAAGCGCGCCGGCGAGCTCTACGCCCGCCGCCTGAAAGATCCGCGGCTGGCGCGCGCCGCGTTCGACCGCCTCGTGCCGGACCCGGACGGGCGCGGCGTGCCGCTGGCGGACGTCGTCATCGAGGCCATCAGCGAACAGCCCGAGGCCAAGCGCGCCCTGTACCAGTCGCTCGAACCGCGCATGAAGCCCGGCGCGCTGCTGGCCACCAACACATCCAGCCTGTCGCTGGAAACGCTGCGCGCGGGGCTGGCCCGGCCGCAGCGCCTGGTGGGCATCCATTTCTTCAATCCCGTCGCCAAGATGCCGCTGGTCGAGGTCGTGCACGCGGACGGGGACGATCCCGCCGAGCAGGCGCGCGCCTGCGCCTTCGTCGGCCAGATCGACAAGCTGGCGCTGCCGGTCAAGAGCGCGCCGGGCTTCCTGGTCAATGCCGTGCTCGCGCCCTACATGCTGGCCGCCATGCGCAGCGTGGACGACGGCGTCGCGCCGGAAACCGTGGACGCCGCCATGGTGGCCTTCGGCATGCCGATGGGACCGCTGGAACTGGCGGACACGGTGGGGCTGGACATCGCGCGCGCCGCGGGCGCGGAACTTGCAGGCGGCGCCGAGCCGCCGCGCTGCCTGGCCGACCGGCTGGCGCGCAAGGAACTGGGCAAGAAGAGCGGAAAGGGCTTTTACACCTGGCGCGACGGCAAGCCGGTCAAGCAGCGCGGCGCGGACCCCGCCGCCGCGCCGGCCGGCCTGGCGCAGCGCCTGATTCAGCCGCTCATCGACGCCACGCGGCAACGCGTTGCCGCCGGCATCGTGGCCGACGCCGACCTGGCCGACGCGGGCGTGATTTTCGGTACGGGCTTTGCGCCTTTTACGGGCGGCCCTTTGCATTACCAGGAAAGCAGCACCATGCAGCACCGCAGCACAGCGGCTAGCGCCGATTAGACCGGGGCAACTCGGCAGTGGAAGAGAGAGACACACATCCAACTCGAGGAGGCAGTACCATGCGCAGACGTCCATTGTCCCTGAGCACTCTGTCGGCCGTATTGGTCGGCTTGGGCGCGTCCGCAACGTCCTACGGCGCCGGCTTTCAGCTCTTGGAGCAGAACGCCAGCGGTCTGGGCAACGCGTATGCGGGCTCGGCGGCAAACCCGGAGAATGCCAGCATCATGTATTACAACCCGGCAGGCCTGACCTATCTGCCGGGTCTCAATTTCTCCGGCGGGGTAAGCCTGGTCAGGCCATCGTTCAAGTTTTCCGACAACGGCAACAGCCGCAATCCCAGCGTTCCCGGCATTCCAGGATCGGGCCTGAACGGCTCGGTGCCCACCGGCGGCAACGGCGGGGACGCGGGCAACCTGGGTGTCGTGCCCAACATCTACGGCTCCTGGCAACTGAACGAGCAGTGGTACGTCGGCCTGGGCATCGGCGCGCCCTTCGGCCTGATGACCGAGTACGACGACGGCTGGGTGGGCCAATACCACTCCAACAAGTTCGAGATCAAGACCATCAACGTCAACCCGTCCATCGCCTACAAGGTCAACGAAAAGTTCTCGATGGGCTTCGGCGTGAACTGGCAGCACATCGACGCCAACTACAAGAAGAAAACCGTGGTGCCCATCGCCGGCCTGCCCCTGGCCACGACCGGCGACGCGGACCTGAACCTGAAGGGCGATGCCTGGGGCTGGAACGTCGGCTTCATGCTGCAACCCACGGAAGACACGCGCATCGGCCTGTCGTACCGCTCGAAGATCAAGCACTCGGCCACGGGCGACACCGACATCGACAACATCGCCCCGGGCGGCCGGTCGGTGTCGTTCGACGCCAAGGCCAACGTCGACCTGCCCGACACGCTGATCCTGAGCGCCACGCACCAGCTCAATGAAAAATGGGAGCTGTTGGGCGACGTGTCGTGGACCGGCTGGAGCAGCATCCCCGAGCTGAAGATCAAGAACTCGGGGACGGGCGCGCGCGATGACGTGCTGCCGCTCAACTTCCGCGATACGTGGCGCGTCGCGGTGGGCGCGAACTACAAGTTCGCCCCCGCCTGGAAGTGGAAGTTCGGCCTGGCGTTCGACCAGTCGCCGGTGCATGACGCCGCCGACCGCCCTACCTCCCTGCCCGACAACGACCGCTACTGGTTCTCGACCGGCGTGCAATGGGCCGCCACGAAAGACACCACCATCGACGTCGGCTACACCTACCTGTACCTGCGCAAGACGGACATCGACACCACGTCCGGCAACCAGGCCACCAAGGGCCTCGTCGCGGGCACGTACGACAGCAACGCCCACATCTTCGGGCTGCAGCTCTCGTCCCGCTTCTAGCCGTGAACGGGCGGGCGGCCGCACGCCGCCTGCCCGCTTTTTCAGGAGACTTCCTTGAGCAAGTTCGTCGTCAAACACGTCGCCGTGCTGGGTGCCGGCGTCATGGGCGCGCAGATCGCCGCCCACCTGGCCAATGCCGGCGTGCCGGTCACGCTGTTCGACCTGGCCGCCCGCGAAGGCGACCGCAACGGCACCGTCAAGAAAGCGCTGGCCGGCCTGAAGAAACTGGAACCCGCGCCGCTGGCCGGCGCGGCGCGCCTGGCCCTGATCACGCCGGCCAACTACGATGACGACCTGGAGCGCCTGCGCGGCTGCGACCTCATCATCGAAGCCATCGCCGAACGCATGGATTGGAAGACGGCGCTGTACGAGCGCATCGCGGGCCACGTCGCGCCCGGCGCCATCGTGGCGTCCAACACGTCCGGCCTGTCCATCGATGCGCTGGCCAACGCGCTGCCCGAATCGCTGCGCGCCCGCTTCTGCGGCATCCACTTCTTCAATCCGCCGCGCTACATGCGCCTGGTGGAAATCATCGCCACCTCGCACACGCAGCCGGCCGTGCTGGACCAGCTTGAAACCTGGCTCACGTCGGCGCTGGGCAAGGGCGTCATCCGCGCGCTGGACACGCCGAACTTCGTCGCCAACCGCATCGGCGTGTTCTCCATCCTGGCCGCCATGCACCACACCGCGCGCCTGGGCCTGGCCTTCGACGAAGTCGACGCGCTGACCGGTCCCAAGATCGGCCGCCCCAAGAGCGCCACCTACCGCACCGCCGACGTGGTCGGGCTGGACACGCTGGCCCATGTCGTGGGCACGATGGAAAAGAATCTGCCCGACGATCCCTGGCACAGGTATTTCGCACTGCCCGAATGGCTGTCGGCGCTGATCGCCAAGGGCGCGCTCGGCCAGAAGACCGGCGCGGGCGTCTACCGCAAGCAGGGCCGCGAGATCCAGGTGCTGGACCTGAAGACGCAGAATTACGCGCCTGGCACGGGCAAGCTGGCCGACGAGGTCGCCGCGCTGCTCAAGGAACGCGACCCGGCCAAACGCTTTGCGGCATTGCGCGCCAGCGCGCACCCGCAGGCGCAGTTCCTGTGGAGCCTGTTCCGCGACATCTTCCATTACAGCGCCGTGCAGCTCGAACACGTGGCCGACAATGCGCGCGACCTGGACCTGGCCATGCGCTGGGGCTTTGGCTGGTCGCAAGGCCCCTTCGAAACCTGGCAGGCCGCCGGCTGGCAGGCCATCGCCGCCGCCGTGGCCGAAGACATCGCCGCGGGCCTCGCCATGAGCAACGCGCCTCTGCCGGCCTGGGTGCTGGAACCCGGCCGCGAGGGCGTGCACGCGCCCGCGGGGTCGTATTCGGCGCGCACCGGCAAGCTGCACCCCCGCTCCACGCTGCCCGTGTATGCGCGTCAGTTGTTCCCGGAACGCGTCGTCGGCGAAGCCCCGGACGACCGAGGCGTCACGATCTGGGAAAACGAAGGCGTGCGCCTGTGGAACCTGCCCAAGGTCGATGCCGGCATCGCCATCCTGTCGGTCACCTCGCGCAACCACACGCTGGGCGCCGAAGTGCTGGAAGGCGTCTTGCAGGCGGTGGCCCGCGCCGAGCGCGAGTACGACGGCCTGGTCATCTGGCACGACGCGCCCTTTGCCGTGGGCGCCAACCTGCAGCAGGTGGTCGAGGCCTGCGCGGCCGGCCAATGGGACATGCTGGAGGCGACGGTCGAGAAATTCCAGCGCGCCTCGCAATCGTTCAAGTACGCGCAGATCCCCACCGTCGCCGCCGTGCAGGGCATGGCGCTGGGCGGCGGGTGCGAATTCCTGATGCACGCCTCGCACCGCGTGCTGGCGCTGGAAAGCTACATCGGGCTGGTCGAGGCGGGGGTGGGTCTCATCCCCGCAGGCGGCGGCAGCAAGGAATTCGCCGCGCGCGCCGCGGCGCTGGCGGCCAGGACTTCCACGCCGAGCGAGGTCTTCCCCTACCTGCAGCCGGTCTTCCAGACCATCGCCATGGCGCAGGTGGCCAAGAGCGGCCTGGAAGCCATCGAGGCCGGCTTTGCCCGCGAGCACGACATCGTGCTGTTCCATCCGGGCGAACTGCTGTTCGTGGCCATCGGCCAGGCGCGCGCCGCGGCGCAGGCGGGCTACACCCCGCCCGCGCGGCTGCAGGGCATTCCGGTGGCGGGCCGCAACGGCATTGCGAACTTCGAAATGGTGCTGGTGAACATGCGCGAAGGCGGCATGATCAGCGCGCATGACTACCGCGTGGCGCGCAGCGCGGCGGTCGCGCTGTGCGGCGGCGAGATCGAGACCGGCACGAAGGTCGACGAGGAATGGCTGCTGGCGGTGGAACGCAAGGAATTCGTGGCGCTGCTGCGCACGCCTGAAACGCAGGCGCGCATCCGCCACACTCTGGAAACCGGCAAGCCTCTAAGAAATTAGGCCCCCCCGTGCGCCTGCGGCGCTCCCCCCAGGGGCGCGGCCTGCGGACCGGCGGAGCCGGATCCGCGCCGCCCCGCTTGTGAGGGACCGTTGTGCGCGGGGAGGCGCGTTGATACTCGTAATTGAACTATGAGGAAATGGATATGAGCAAGCAGATCCAAGACGCCTACATCGTCGCCGCCACGCGCCTGCCGGTGGGCAAGCGCAACGGCGCCTACGTCACTACCCGTCCCGATGACATGCTGGCCGCGGCGCTGAACGGCGCGCTGGCGCAGGTGCCCGGCCTGGATGCGGCGCGCATCGATGACGTGATCGCCGGCTGCGCCATGCCCGAGGCCGAGCAGGGCATGAACGTGGCCCGCATCGCCCTGCTGCTCGCGGGCCTGCCGCAGAGCGTGGCGGGCGTCACCGTCAACCGCTTCTGCGCGTCCGGCCTGCAGGCCGTGGCCGACGCCGCCGCCCGCATCCGCACGGGCGAGGCCGACATCATGATCGGCGCGGGCACCGAATCCATGAGCGCCATGCCGCAGATCATGGGCAACAAGGTGTCCATGAACCCGGCCATCTTTGCCCACGAAGAAAACATCGGCATGGCCTTCGGCATGGGCCTGACGGGCGAAAAGGTCGCCGAGCGCTGGAAGGTGTCGCGCGAGGACCAGGATGCGTTCGCGCTGGCCTCGCACCAGAAGGCCTGCGCCGCCATCGCCGCCGGCCATTTCCGCGCCGAGACCACGCCTTTCGAGGTGGTCTCGCACCTGCCGGACGGCGCCAGCGGCGCGGTGCGCGTCGCGCGCCGCCTCGTCGAGGTGGACGAAGGCCCGCGCCCCGACAGCAGCGCAGAGGCGCTGGCCCGCCTGAAGCCCGTGTTCTCGACGCGTGGCAGCGTCACGGCGGGCAACAGCTCGCAGATGTCCGACGGCGCGGCGGCCGTGATCCTGGTGTCCGAACGCATCCTGCGCGAGTTCAACCTCAGCCCGCTCGCCCGCTTCGCCGGGTTTGCCGTCGCGGGCGTGCCGCCCGAGGTCATGGGCATCGGCCCCGTCGCCGCCATTCCCAAGGTGCTGGAGCGCGCCGGCATCAAGCAGGACGCGCTGGACTGGATCGAACTCAACGAGGCCTTCGCGGCCCAGTCGCTCGCCGTGATCCGGGAACTGAAGCTCGACCCCGCCAAGGTCAATCCGCTGGGCGGCGCCATCGCGCTGGGCCACCCGCTGGGCGCCACGGGCGCGATCCGCACCGCCACGATCACGCACGGGCTGCGCCGCACCGGCGGCAAGTACGGGCTGGTCACGATGTGCATCGGCACCGGCATGGGCGCCGCCGGCCTGTTCGAAGCCATGTAGCAGCGCGGCGGCCAGCGTGAAGCCCTACTGGTTCAAAAACCTGGCGCCCGAGTGGCGCGCGCGCCTGATGCGGGTGGGCTTCAACCTGCATCCGGCCTTTCGCGCCACCGGCGGCCGCGTGATGCACGTGTCGCCGGACTTCCAGCACATCCGCATCAAGCTGCCGCTGCTGCGCCGCACCCGCAACATCGTGGGGTCCATGTACGGCGGCTCGCTGTTCGCCGTGACGGACGGCGCCCACCCCACCATGCTGATGTCGGCGCTGGGGCCCGACCACATCGTGTGGGACAAGGCCGCGTCCATCCGCTTTCGCAAGCCGGCCTACACCACGCTGTACGTCGATTTCCGGCTGCCGCCGGGGGAAATCGCCGAAATCCGCCGCCTGCTCGCCGCGCATCACGAAACGACCCGCATCTACACGGTCGAACTGAAGGACAAGGACGACGTCGTCTACGCCGTCGTGGAACGCACGATCTACATCGCAGACAAGAAGTTCTACAAGCAGAAGAACACTGGAGGAGACAAATGCGTTTCAACCCCGGAGGGCGCGCCGCCGCCCTGAGCCTGATTCTTGCGGCCAGTCTGGCGGGCGCGCCCGCCGTGGCGGCCGACGCCGAGGTCGCCGGCGTGCGCGTGCCCGAGCAACTGGCCGAGGGAGGCCCTGCGCTGGTGCTCAACGGCGCGGGCCTGCGCACCCGCTTCGTCGTGAAGGTCTACGTGGCCGCGCTGTACGTCACGGCCAAGACCCATGACGCCGCCACGCTCATCGACAGCACCGAGCCGCGCCGCATGCGCCTGCGGATGCTGCGGGACGTCGACAGCAAAAGCCTGGACGGCGCGCTGCAGGACGGATTGCGCGACAATACGGCCCCGCAGGACCTTGCCGCGCTCAGGGCATCCGCCGAGCGCCTGTCGCGCCTGATGGCCGACATCGGCGCCGCGCGCGAAGGCGACGTCATCGACCTGGACTTCGATGCCCGCGGCGTTGCGATCGCCAGCAACGGCAAGCCGCGCGGCCGCATCGACGATCCGGCCTTCGCCCGCGCCCTGCTGCGCGTCTGGCTGGGCGACAGCCCCGCGCAGGCATCCCTCAAGAAAGCCCTGCTGGGCAACTAGGGCCAGGCGCCCCAACGGAGCCGCAAGACATGGAACGAATCTGGCACAAGAGCTACCCCAGCGGCGTGCCCGCCGAGATCGAGACCGAAGGCGAGACGACGCTGGTGACGGTCATCGAGGATAGCTTCCGGCGCTTTCCGGACAAGACCGCCTACATCAGCATGGGCAAGTCGATCACCTACGCCGAGCTTGACGCGCTGACGCGCCGCTTCGCGGCATGGCTGCACGCGAACGGGCTGGGCCGCGGCGACCGCGTCGCGCTGATGATGCCCAATCTGCTGCAGTATCCCGTGTGCCTCTTCGGCGCCCTGCGCGCCGGCTGCATCGTGGTGAACTGCAACCCGCTCTATACCGCGCGCGAACTCGAACACCAGCTTGCCGACGCCGGCGCCCGCGCCATCGTGGTCGCGGAGAACTTCGCGGCGACCCTGCAAAAGGCCCTGCCCGCCACGCGGGTCGAACGGGTGCTGGTCACCTCCATCGGCGAGATGCTGGGCCCGGTGAAGGGCCGGCTCGTCGACTTCGCCGTCCGGCGCGTCAAGCGCATGGTGCCCGCGTGGTCCCTGCCCGGTGCGCAGCGCCTGGGCGACGCCTTGCGCGCCGCGCGCACAATGCCATTCACGCCTACCGCCCTCGCCCCCGCCGACCTGGCGTTCCTGCAGTACACGGGCGGCACGACCGGCGTGGCCAAGGCCGCGATGCTGTCGCACGGCAACCTCGTCGCCAACGTGCGCCAGGCCCATGCCTGGGTCAAGCCCCTGGTCAAGGACGGCGAGGAATGCATCGTCACGGCCCTGCCGCTCTATCACATCTTCGCGCTCACGGCGAACTGCCTGACCTTCATGAAGCTGGGCGCCAGCAACCTCCTCATCGTCAATCCCCGCGATATCGCGGGCTTGATCAAGGAAATGGGCAAGGTGCCGTTCTCGGCCTTTACCGGCGTGAACACGCTGTTCAACGCCCTGCTCAATCACCCCGAGTTCGCGAGCCTGGATTTTTCGCGCCTGCGGCTCACCATGGGCGGCGGCATGGCGGTGCAGCGGTCGGTCGCGGACCGTTGGCGCGCGGCGACCGGCGTGTCCATCGCGCAAGCGTATGGCCTGACGGAAACGTCGCCCGCCGTCACCATCAACCCGTTGGACACCAAGATATTCAACGGCTCGATCGGATTGCCCGTGCCTTCGACCGATCTCTCGATCCGCGACGACGCGGGCCGCGAAGTGGCGGCCGGCGACACCGGCGAGATCTGCGTGCGCGGCCCGCAGGTCACGCAGGGCTACTGGAACCGGCCCGACGAGACCGCGCTGGTCATGTACCCGGACGGCTTTCTGCGCACGGGCGACGTCGGCTACGTCGACGAATCGGGCTACGTGTACCTGGTGGACCGCAAGAAAGACATGATTCTGGTGTCCGGCTTCAACGTGTACCCCAACGAGGTCGAGGACGTGGCGGCCCTGCATCCCGGCGTGCGGGAAGTCGCCGCGGTCGGCGTGCCGGACGAACGCTCCGGCGAGGCGGTCAAGCTGTTCGTGATCCGCAAGGACCCGTCGCTGGACGCCGAAACGCTGATCGCGCATTGCCGCAGCCAGCTCACCGGCTACAAGGTGCCGCGCTACATCGAGTTCCGCGACGATCTGCCGCGCACCAACGTGGGCAAGATCCTGCGGCGCGAACTTCGGCCCGACGCGCCCGGCGCGGCCCAACCCCAACCCGTCAGCCCCTCCCCCGGCCAGTCCTGACCCCCGCGCGCGGGGCCTGCACGGCCCCGGCGCGTCCCGCAGTGTCGCGTCCCGCCAACAGCCCGCGCAACCGGCCTCTCGCAACGCCAGGCGTCTCAAGCGCCTGAATTCACGGGACTTTCCAGGCCGATTCGCCCGGCGGCGCCCAGCCGCCGGGCCTTCTTTTACATTTTGTCCCGCCCGCCCTATTGGCTCGACGTATCGACGCAATTAATAATAGTTATCGTTGTTATTTCTATACGTAACTGGCCGCACCCGAACGCCGCCAGTGGGGAGATCCTGTTGAAACGCCACCACACCCCAGCCGCATTGCGTGCGCGGCTGCGCCCCCGTGTTCCCGCCGCCGCCGCGCTGGCCGCCTGCCTGAGCGCAGGCGCCGCGCAGGCCCAGCCCGAGCAGCCCGCCACCCTGCCTGCCGTGCAGGTGCTGGGCACTGGCGAAACCGCCACCGGTCCGGTGGACGGCTACGTCGCCCGGCGCAGCGCGACCGCCACGAAGACGGATACGCCGCTGTCGGAAACGCCGCAGGCCATCACGGTGATCCCGCGCGACCAGATCATCGACCAGGGCGCCCAGAACGTGCAGGACACGATGAACTATGCGGCCGGCGTGCGCCCCAATGCCTACGGCGTGGACAACCGCGGCGACTATGTGCGCGTGCGCGGCGTGGAGCCGGTGCAGTACCTGGATGGCCTGCGCCAGTTCTTCAATTACAACAACCCGCGCACCGAGGTCTATGGCCTGGAACGGGTCGAGGTGCTGCGCGGCCCCTCGTCGATGCTGTACGGCCAAGGCAGCACCGGCGGCATCGTCAACCTGGTCAGCAAGCGCCCGCAGGCCGAACAGCAGGGCGAGATCGGCGTACAGCTGGGCAACTTCAATCGCCGTGAAATCCAGGCCGACATCACCGGCCCGCTGACCGAAGACGGCCAATGGCTGTACCGTGTCGTCGCGCTGGGACGCGACAGCGACACGCAGGTGCAATACGCGCCGGACGACCGCCTGTTCCTCGCGCCATCGCTCACCTGGCAGCCCAGCGCGGCCACGTCGCTCACGCTGCAGGCCTCCTGGCAGAAGGACAAGTCGGGCACGACGCAATCGTTCCTGCCGTGGAGCGGGACCGTCGCGCACAATCCGAACGGCCGCATTCCGACGCGCCGCTTCGCCAGCGAGCCGGGCTTCGATGCCTACGACACCGAGCAATTCAACGTGGGCTGGCTGTTCGAGCACCAGTTCAACGACACCTGGAAATTCCGCCAGAGCTTTCGCAATACGGTCAGCAGCGTGGATTACAAATCGCTCTACCCGAACGTGTATGGCGACCGGCGCGGCGACTCGTACATAGACCCCGAACAGACCACCGTCGACCGCTATTACTACATCAACAAGCCCCGCATGCGCACGCTGCTGGCCGACCAGAACCTGGAAGGCAAGCTGAACTGGGGCCGCACGCAGCACACCGTGATCGTGGGCATGGACTACTCGCGCTACCGCGAAACCAGCAGCGCGGACAGCGGCCTGGGCTCGCCGCTCAACCTGTACCACCCGATCTACGGCAATGCGCCGGACTACACGCTGACCGACGCGCCCAAGCAGCGCCAGCAGCAACTGGGCTTCTACGCGCAGGACCAGATCGCGTTCGACAAGAACTGGATCCTGCTGGCCGGCATCCGCCGCGACCGCGTCGAAAGCACGACCGACGGCCAGGACAAGGAAACCGACCAGGCCACCACCAAGCGCTTCGGCCTGATGTACGCGGCCGACAACGGCTGGTCGCCGTACGTGAGCTACAGCGAATCCTTCACCCCGATCGCGGGCGCGGACTTCTACAACCAGCGCTGGAAGCCCATGCGCGGCAAGCAATGGGAAGTGGGCCTGAAGTACATGCCCGTCGACGCCGACCTGGAATTCACGGCGGCCGCCTACGACCTGCGTGAAAGCAACCGCCAGACCAACGATCCGGACAATCCCAACAACCAGATCCAGGCCGGCAAGACGCGCACGCGCGGCGTCGAACTGGAAATGCGTGGGCGCGTCACCAAGGACGTGGACGTGATCGCCAACTACATCTACACCGACATCGATCCGCAGTTGGAGGCGATGCCCAAGCACATGGTGTCGCTGTGGAGCAAGTATCGCTTCGCCATCGCGAACCAGCCGGGCTTCGCGGTCGGGGCCGGCGTGCGCTTCCTGTCCAAGTTCCGGGACGGCGGCGCCCCCGAGACGCCGTCGGTGACCCTGTTCGACGCGATGGTCAGCTATTCGAACGGCCCGTGGCGCTATGCACTGAACGTCAACAACATCGCGGACCGCACGTATGAAGTCGTCTGCCTGGACCGCGGCGACTGCTTCTACGGCGCCCGCCGCACCGTGATGCTGAGCGGCGCCTACCGCTTCTGACAGGGCGTTGCGTCCCTGAATGCGGGACTCCAGCACGGCGAACACCTGTACGTACAGCATGTACGTACAGGTGTACACTACGATTTTTTCAACCGCCTGACAGACGCGCGCATGAACGTCTGCACCCCAGAAAAATCGTCCTGGAGACCCCGATAGTGTCGACCGCAACTACCCGCTCGCCCTTTTTTGGCACCATGCAGAAAATCCCCGGTGGATTGATGCTCGTGCCGCTGATCCTGGGTTCCCTGATCGGCACCTTCGCCCCCGAGGCCCTGGCCATCGGCGGCTTCACCACGGCGCTGTTCAAGAACAGCGCGCTGCCGCTGATCGCGCTGCTGATCTTCGCAACCGGCACGCACGTCAACGCCCGCACCGGCGGCCCCATCCTCGCGACCGCCGGCACCATCCTGCTGATGAAGACGCTGGTGCCCGCCACCCTCATCATCATCCTGGGCAGCTATGTCGGCCTGGACGGCGTGTGGGGCGTGTCCATCCTGGCGCTGCTCGCGGCGTTCGACAACAGCAACGGCGGCCTGTGGCTGGCCTACACCGGCCAGTACGGCGACGCCCGCGACCGCGGCGCGTATGTGGCCAGCGCGGTCAACGACGGCCCCTTCTTCAGCCTGCTGTTCCTGGGCGCCTCGGGCCTGGCCGACATCCCGATGATCGCCCTGGTGGCGGCGCTGGTGCCCTTCCTGCTGGGCGTGGTCGTGGGCAACCTCGATCCCAAGTGGCGCGACGTGCTCAAGCCCGTGCCCAACATCGTCATCCCGTTCTTCGCCTTTGCGCTGGGCACCGGCATCAACCTGGGCGCGGTCGTCAGCGGCGGCGTCAGCGGCCTGATCCTGGGCCTGATCATCAGCCCCATCACCGGCGGCCTGGTCTACCTGGGCTATCGCATGATCCTGCGCCGCGGCGGCAAGAGCGGCCTGGGCTTCGCGGCCGGCACCACGGCCGGCAACGCCATCGCCACGCCCGCCGTGGTGGCGGCGGCCGACCCCAACTTCCAGCAGTACGTGTCCACCGCCACCGCGCAGGTCGCCGCGTGCGTGCTGATCAGCTCCATCCTGGCGCCCGTGCTGGCCTCCTGGTTCCTCAAGCGCGCCGGTGAGCTCAAGTCCGAGGATGCCGACGCCACCGTTGCCCCGCCCCTGACCCAGGCGCGCGGAGAGGCCTTGTGAAACCTGCCATCGCCATCGTCGCCGACGACCTGACCGGCTCCGGAGACACCGCCGTGCAATTTGTGCGCGCCGGCTGGAACACGCACCTGTCGATCGGCGGCGCCGATGAGGCCCTGGCCGGTCCGGCCCACGACGACGTCGAGGTGCTGGCCGTCACCACCCACAGCCGCGCGCTGGCCGCGTCCGACGCGGCCGCGGTGATCCGCCTCAACGTGCGCCAACTGCGCGAGGCCGGCGTGTCGCGCCTGTACAAGAAGGTCGACTCGACCCTGCGCGGCGCGTTCAAGGCCGAGATCGACGCCGCGCGCGACGCCTGGCGCGACAATGCGATCGCGGTGATCTGCCCCGCGTTCCCGGCCACCGGCCGCACCGTCCAGCAAGGCATCCTGTATGTGAACGGCAAGCCGGTCACCGACACGTCGGCGGCCACCGATCCGGTCACGCCGGTGACCGAAAGCCATATCCCCACCCTGCTGGGCTGCGCCCACGTCGCGCCCGAGGCGGACGACACGCCGGAATCGCTGGCCGCGCGCATCGCGCAGGCCGGCAATACGGTGGTGGTCGACGCGGCCACCGACGCCGATCTGGAACGGCTGGCGCGCGCCATCGGCCTGCTGGGCGAACGCGCCCTGCCCGTGGGTGCGGGCGGCCTGGCCGTGCCGCTGGCCCGCGTCTGGGCCGGCGCCGACCAGACCGCGCCCGTCGTGGTCGTGGTCACCTCGCAGCACAGCGCCGCGCGCGCGCAGGCCGCCGCGCTGCAGGCAGCCGGTGCCGACACCTGGAGCCCGTCGCTCGAGCAGCTTGCCGACGACGCGCAATGGCAGGCCTGGAGCCAGCCCCTGCTGCAGGCGCACGGGCAGGCGCCGCTGGAGGCGGGCACCATTCTGCTGCTGGCCCCCGAGGGCCAACGCGACGGGCTGGATTCCGATAAGGTCGCCGACCGCCTCGGGAGCCTCGCCGCGCAATTGATTGCCGCCTCCCGCGCCGCGGGCGTGGTCGCCACCGGCGGCGACGGCGCGCGCAGCGTGCTGGTGGCGCTGCAAGCCAACGGCATTGCGCTGGTGGATGAAGTCATGGGCGGCGTGCCCCTGGGCACGCTGACCGGAGGCACGGCCGCAGGCCTGCCCGTGGTGACCAAGGCCGGCGGCTTTGGCACCGAAGACGTACTGGTTCGCGCGGTGCGCGCGATCCGCGACAGGAGATTCAAGCGATGACACAAACCCCTACCGCGAAGCTGCCCCTGCTGGCCGTGACCTTGGGCGACGTAGCAGGCATCGGGCCGGAAATCACGGCCAAGATGCTCATGGGCCACGACGAACTGCGCCAGAAGGCGCGCCTGTTCGTCGTCGGCGACGTGGACGTCATGGCCAACGCGGTGCGCAACCTGGGCGGCGACCCCGCCATCGTGCGCAAGCTGGACCGCGCGGCCGACGCCACCAACACGCCGGGCACGATCGAAGTGCTGCAGGCCGGCCCCTCGCTGGCCCACGTCAAGCTGGGCGAAATCAGCGCCGACGCCGGCGACGGCTCGGTGCGCTTCGTCACCACGGCCTGCGCCCTGGCGCGCGCCGGCGAGATCGACGGTATCGTCACCGCCCCGCTGAACAAGGCGGCCATGCACGCCGCCGGCCACAAGTGGCCCGGCCACACCGAGCTGCTGGCCCATGAGTTCGGCGTCAAGACCTTCTCGCTGGTGCTGTCCGCCGGCGACCTCTACATCTTCCACGCCACGACGCACGTCTCGCTGCGCCAGGCCATCGAAGACGTGAACCCGGCCCGCATGCGCGCCGTCCTGCGCCTGGCCGGTTCGTTCGCCACGGCCCTGGGACGCGGCGACGAGCCCGTGGCCGTCGCCGGGCTGAACCCGCACGCCGGCGAGAACGGCATCTTCGGCAGCGAAGACGCCGACATCCTGGCGCCCGCCGTGGCGGAAGCCAACGCCGCCGGCATCCTGGCCGCCGGCCCCATCCCGGCCGACGCGCTGTTTCCGCAGGCCGTGCGCGGCAAGTGGAAGTTCGTGGTCGCCTGTTACCACGACCAGGGCCATGCGCCCTTCAAGTCCGTGTACGGCGACGACGGCGTCAACATCACCGTCGGCCTGCCGGTCGTGCGCGTGTCCGTGGACCACGGCACCGCCTTCGACATCGCGGGCAAGGGCATCGCGCGCGAAGACAGCCTCATCCTGGCCGCCGAGCGCGCCGCGCATCTGGCCCCGGGCTGGACGCATGTATGGGAAACTGCGCGGGCACAAACCGGAGGTTGATTCCCATGGCGCCCGCCACGCACGACGCATTGCCCGATCTTGACCGCGCGGGAGACATCCCGCTGCACGCCCAGGTGGCGTCGCGGTTGCGCGGATACATCCGCTCGAACAAGCTCGCCGCAGGCGCCGTGCTGCCCAGCGAGGCCGCGCTGTGCGACCGCTTCGGCGTGGCGCGCAGCGTGGTGCGCCAGGCCCTGGCGGCCCTGGCCGCCGAAGGACTGATCCAGCGCGAATCCGGGCGTCCCGCCACCGTGGCGGCGCCCCAGGAACACCGGCGGCTGGTGCAGCGGTCCACCGGCCTCTACGAACAGTTCGCCCAGTCGGGCGTATCGCTGCAGACCCGCGTGCTGGCCCTGGGGCCGGCAACGCCCCCCGCCGAAGTCGCCGAGTTCTTCGGCACCACTCGCCTCCTGATGCTGGAACGCCTGCGCCATGTCGCCGAGGCGCCGCTGGCCTACGTGCGCACCTGGCTTCCCGCCGACGCCGTGCCGGGCCTGCGCGCCGAGCATCTGGTCGATGCCTCCCTGCACGGCGTGCTGACGCGGCAATTCGGCCTGCGCCCCGGCGCCGGCCGCAACCAGATCCGCGCCGTCGCCGCCGACGACAAGCTCGCCGCCCTGCTCGACACGCAGGCGGGCACGCCGCTTCTGATGCTGCAGGGCCAGGGCATGGACCAGCATGGCAAGCCGCTGGAATGGTTCACCACCTGGCACCGCGCCGAACAGCTCGTGTTCGACGTGGACGTCAGCATGGGACATGAAAGCGTGCACCCCCGCTTGCACGACACCGCCAGCGAATCGCCGGCGCCGTCCAATGGACACGACGCGCCGGGCCACGATCCACGGGAACATGACCCGCTGGCGCGCGCACAGGCGCTGGTGGCGGAGCTGTCGGCCGAGCTGGCCCGGTTGCGCCGGCAGTCCTGAGCGCGCCCCGCGCGGACCGGGCCGCCGGCGCTCAGGCCGCGTGCCCCGCGTCCCCTGCCGCGCGCCAATCCGCCAACACCCTGTCGCAGATGGCGCGCGCCTGGCCGACGTAGTTGGCCGGATCGGCAAGACGGTTCAATTCATCGTCGCTCAGCAGACCCCGCGTCGCGGCATCGCTGTCCAGGGCATCGCGCAGCGCGTCGCGCAGGGCCAGCCCCCTGGCCACCGCATCCCGCGACGCGCGCTCGACCAAGGCATGCGCGGGCAGGCGGCCCAGGCGAGCGCCCAGCGCCAGCATGTAGGCCTCGGCCAGGATGAGACCGTCCGTGGCCTCCAGATTCTGCGCCATCCGCCGCGGATCCACTTCCAGGCCGTCCAGCACGCCGGTCAGGTGGCGCAAGGCGCCGCCGGTCAACGCGGCAAGCTGCGGCAGCGCGTCCCACTCGGCCTGCCAACCGCCCAGCGCACGCTCGTGTTCCTGGGTCATCGCCGACAGCATGGTCGACACCAGCGGCGGCACGCGGATCGCGGCCGCCAGGATGGCGGCGCAGCCCACCGGATTGCGCTTGTGCGGCATGGTGCTGGACCCGCCGCGTCCGGGCGCCGACGGTTCGCTCACCTCGGCGATCTCCGATTGCGCCATCAACGACACATCCCGGGCGATCTTGCCCATCGTGCCGCTCAACACCCCTAGCGAGGCCGCCAGGTTTGCAAGACGGTCGCGATGCGTATGCCACGGCATCGCGGGCACGCCCAGCCCCAATTCGGCGGCCAGGGCGCGCGACACGTCGGCCGCCGCCGGCCCCAGGCTGGCCAGCGTGCCCACCGCGCCGCCGAACTGCAGCAGCGCGATCTGCGACGTGTCCTGCCGCAGCCGCTGCCGGCCGCGCGCCAGCGCCTCCAGCCAGCCCGCGGTCTTGGCGCCAAAGGTGGTGGGCAAGGCATGCTGCAGCCACGTGCGCCCCACCATGATGGTGTCGCGATGCGCGACGGTCAGGCGCGCGCAGGCCTGCGTGGCGCTTGCCAGGCCCTGGTCCAGCCTCGCGCCCACCTGCAGCAGCTGCAGGACCAGCGCGGTGTCCAGGATGTCCTGGCTGGTTGCGCCCCAATGCACGTAGCGGGCCGCCTCGGCATCAGTGCGCGCGACGGCGGCCGTCAATTGCTTGACGAAGGGGATCGCGATATTGCCGGCCTGCACGGCGGCCGCGGCGATGGCGTCCAGGTCCAGCATCGCGGCCGCGTCGCCACTGTGGCAGACCCCATGGATGATCCGCGCCGCGTCCGCCGGGATGACGCCGCACTGCGCCTGCGCCGTCGCCAGGGCGGCCTCCACGACGAGCATCTGGCTGACGGTCCCGGCGCCCGAAAACCGGGCCAGGATGACGCTGTCTGAGTAGATGGCTTCGGTCAGCCCGGAAGGGATGCTCATGCGACAGGCCTCTGCGCGCGCGGAATGATCAGATGTCGAAGAACACGGTTTCGCCCGGTCCCTGCAGGATGATGTCCCAGCGCAGGGCGCCGCCTTCGGCCGGCTGCGCCACCAGCGTGGCGCGCCGGCTGGCCGGGACCCTGGCAAGAATCCAGTCCTGCTCGTTGGCGCGCGCTTCGTCCGGAAAGTACATGCGGGTCGAAAGGTGCTTGAGCAGGCCGCGCATGAAAACGGACACGACCAGATGCGGCGCCTGCGTCTGGCCGTCCGGCGCCGGCACGCCCCCCGGCTTGATGGTGGTGATGCGGAATCCGCCGTCCGCCTGCGTAGGCACGCGTCCGAAACCGCTGAATCCCGCCCGGCCGGCGTCGCCCGGCACATGCCTGGGGTCGTCCGGATGGCCGTATACGCCGCGTGCATCGGCCTGCCATATTTCGATCATGCCGTCGGACACGGGATTGCCCTCGCCATCGATGATGCGTCCTTCGATGATGACGGGCGTCGCGCCCAGGTCGCCGAGGCCTTGCGTCAGGTCATCGCGGTTCAGCCCCGACAGTCCGATGTGCAGATAGGGGCCGACGGTCTGCGAACAGGTGGGATAGAGCATGCGTTACTCCATGGGCGTTGCGTTGCGCCCGCGCAGGACGATATCGAAGCGATAGCCCAGCGCGTACTCGGGCACGGTGGTTTCCCAGTCCAGCGCGGCAATCAGCCGGTTGCGCGCCTTGGCATCGGGCACGCACTGGAATATGGGATCGAACTCCAGCAGCGGATCGCCCGGGAAATACATCTGGGTGACCAGACGCGTGGCGCAGGCGCGGCCGAACAGCGAAAAATGGATATGCTGGGGCCGCCATCCGTTGAAATGGTTGCCCCACGGGTACGCCCCCGGCCTGATCGTCTTGAACTGGTAGCGGCCAAGCGCATCCGTCACGGTCCGGCCTTCGCCGCTGAAATTCGGATCCAGCGGCGCGTCGTGCTGGTCGCGCTTGTGCAGGTATCTGCCCGCGGCGTTGGCCTGCCAAATCTCGATCAGCGCATCGGGCACGGGCCTGCCGTTCTCGTCCAGCACGCGGCCGGACACGAGAATGCGCTCGCCGATCGCTTCGGCCGAAGACACGCGCGTCAGGTCGTTGTCGCCCTTTTTGACGAACTCCGCGCCGAACGCCGGCCCCGTGATCTCGGACAGCGTCTGGGGCACGACGATCAGCGGTTCGTTCGGCGAGCGCAAACGGGTGGATCCGTACGGATCGAAGCGATAGCCGGGCTGGGTGTCCCAGAAAGGACGCCGGTACTGGGCAAGATTGGACATCGCGGCAAATCTCCTATGAGACGCCGCCGGCGCGGCCGGCGCGCCGGGCAGCATGAGTGTCCTGGCCGGCTATCCGCCGAACCAGCGCGCGGGAACGATCACCAGGGCAGGAAAGGCCACCATCAGGAACATGACGAGGAACTCCGCGGCCATGAACGGCAGGACGCCGCGCGTCACGTCGTCCAGCTTCATCTTTCCGACCCCCGCCACCACGTTGAGCACGGTGCCCACGGGCGGCGTCACCAGGCCGATCGAGTTGTTGATGATGAACAGCACGCCGAAATACACCGGATCGATGCCCGCCGCGCGCACCACCGGCATCAGCACGGGGGTCAGGATCAGGATGGTGGGCGTCATGTCCATGGCCGTGCCCACCACCATGACCAGCGCCATGATGGCGGCCATCAACAGGATCTTGTTGCCCATGTACGGCTGCAACATGTCCACCACCTTGGCGGGCAGGTCCGCCACAGTGATCAGCCAGGCGCTGACCATGGCCGCCGCGATCAGGAACATGACGATGGCGCTGGTCTTGGCCGCGGACACGAACACCGCGAACAGCTGATTGAGCTTGAGCTCACGGTAGACCAGCGTCGACACCAGCAAGGCATACGTGGCGGCGACCACCGCCGCTTCGGTCGGGGTGAAGACGCCCATGCGCAGGCCGACCAGGATGATGACCGGCAGCATGAGCGCCCACCCCGCCTTGCGCAACGCGGCGACGATCTCCCGGCCGGACTTGCGCGGCGGCGGAACGATCTTCTCGCGCCGGACCAGCCACGCCCACGTCAGCCACAGGGCGCCCCCGATCATCAGGCCGGGCGCGATGGCCGCCATGAACAGCTTGGAAATGGACACGTTGGCCGCCACGCCGAAGATGACCAGTCCGATGCTGGGGGGAATGACCGGCCCGATCACGCCGGTGGCGGCGATCAGGCCGCCTGCGGTCGGCTTCTTGTGTCCGGCGCTGACCATCATGGGCAGCAGCAGCGCGGTCAGGGCCGCGGCGTCGGCCACGGCCGATCCCGACAGCGCCGACAGCAGGCAGCCCGCCATGATCGTGACGTAGCCCAGCCCGCCCCGCACGTGTCCGACCAGCGCGAGGGCCAGGTCCACGATACGGCGGGACAGCCCGCCGACGTTCATGATTTCTCCCGCCAGCATGAAGAACGGCACCGCCAGCAGCGGAAAGCTGTCCGCCCCGCCGATGACGTTCTGCGCCAGGATCTGCGCATCGAAGATGTCCAGATGCCACATGAGCGCCACGCCGCTTGCCAGCAGCGCGAAGGCAATGGGCACGCCCAGCGCCATGACGCCCAGCAGCGATCCGATGAAGACAGCGATCGTCATGCGCTTCTCCCTGGCGCGCCTTTGCCCGCATCGTCCAGGATCTGCTTGAGCTGCACGGCTTCCTCGGATTCCTGGACCATGATCAGGTCCGCATCACGCAGCTTGCCGGTCAGGACTCGGTACAGATCCACGGCGATGATGAGGCCCGCCATCACGGAAAACACCAGCCCGGCCGCGTAGACGATGGCCATGGGCAAGCCGCTCACGGGCGCGCTGACGTCCGCATTGATGACCGCCTGCGCCCAGCTTCCCTTGAACATGAGGCCGACGATGTAGAGCATGAGCAGTTGCCCCAGCACGAGACAGATCTTCTTGCCGGCCGTGGGCAGCTTGGCCACGACCATGTCCATGCCGAGATGGCCGCGTTCTTTCAGGGCGATCACCGCGCCCAGGAAGGTCAGCCAGATGAACATCCACCGGGACAGTTCCTCCGACAGGGTGATGCCCGAGTTGAAGCCATAGCGCGCGACGACATTGCCGAAGACCAGCACGACCATGGCCGCAAGCAGCAGGGCGATGGCAAATTCCAGCACGCGGCAGATGGCGCCGATGAATCTGTCTATGGCGACCATGTCCGGGCCCCTCGACGCGATTGCGGATGCAGGGCGGGCCGGCTCATGCCTTGGCGTCCTGCAAAAGACCGACCAGGCCGCGCAGCGCCATCAGGTAGGACAGCGGCCCCAGCCCCTGCACCGTGCCGCGCACCGCGGGCGAAATGATCGAATGCGCGCGCCAGGTCTCGCGCGCGGCGATGTTCGACATGTGCACTTCCAGCGTCGGAAACGGCATGGCCTTGATGGCGTCGTGCAGCGGCACACCGTGCTGCGTCAACCCGGCGGGATTGACCAGCGCGCCGTGGGCGGCGTCGATGTTCTCGTGCAGAAAATCGATCAGCGCGCCCTCATGGTTCGATTGCAGCGTGGCCAACTGGACGCCCAGTTCCGCGGCCAGCGCCGCCAGGCGCTGGTTGATCTCCGCCAGCGTCGTGGTGCCGTAGATGTGCGGCTCGCGGCGGCCGAACAGATTGAGGTTGGGGCCGTGCAGGACAAGGATCTTCATGATGGGAGGCCGGGTACGGTTTACTTGCGGATGCGGGCGAGTTCGTCGTTGTAGAGCTTGACGATCGCCGGGTCATAGCTGCTGGTGAAGTGCTCGATGACCGGCTTGACGACCTGCTGCATGCGGGCCTTTTCACCGGGCTCGATGGTGTTGAACTGGATGCCCTTGGCCTGGAGCTCCGCCACGGCCTTCTGCGCGGCGGCCCGGCTGACCTTGCGCTGGTAGCCGCGGGCCTCGTCGGCCGCTTCGTGCAGGATCTTCTGCTCGGCGGGCGACAGCTTGTCCCAGAATTTCTTGCTGACCAGCACGATGTTCGCCGCGTACACATGGTTGGTCGCGCTGACGTACTTCTGCACCTCGTAGAACTTGTTCGACAGGATTACCGAATACGGATTCTCCTGGCCGTCGACCGCCTTGGATTCCAGCGCGCCGTACAGTTCCGCGAAGGGCATGGGAACCGGATTGGCCTTGAAGGCCTTGAACGTCTCCAGGAACACGGGGTTGGGAATCACCCGGATCTTCAGGCCCGCCAGGTCCTCCGGCTTGCCGATGGGATGCCGCGAGTTCGTCACGTTGCGAAAGCCCAGGTCCCAAAAGCCCAGCGCAACCAGGCCTTTCTCAGGCAGCTTGGCGATCAGCGCCTGGCCCAGCGGCCCATCCAGCAAGGCGTCGGCCTGGCCGAAGTCGGTGACCGAAAACGGCAGGTCGATCAGCCCGAATTCCTTGACGATGCCCGCCAGCGACGTCGAGGCCGGCGCGGACATTTCCTGCACCCCGCCTTGCAACCCGGACTGCTGCTGCATTTCATTGCCGAGCTGGGATGCCGGGAATTCCTTGACCTTCAGCTTTCCGCCGCTCTTTGCAGCCACCAGTTCGGTGAACTTCTGCACCCCCGCGCTTACGGGATGATCGGTGTTGTTCAGATGGCCGAAGCGTATCGTGCGTTCCTGGATGTCCTGCGCGGCGGCCGTCAGGGCGGTCGCGCCAAGCGCGGCCATCAATGCGATGCGGCAAATGCTGGTCTTCATCGTTGTCTCCGGTGTTTATTGGAATTTTTTCGATGTCTGGCAAGACTCGGTACTGGAATGTAATTCCGAGTGGAATAGTTTTCCACCTAGGGTTATCATCCATTACCCCATCACCCCCCCAACCTTGTTGAGATGACATGGCCGGAGTTCTTGAACGCGCGCTCGCCGTCATGGAGTACCTGTCCTCCAGACCCGAAGGCGTGCCCCTCGCTTCCCTCGCCCAGCAACTGGAAATTCCCCAGAGCGCCGCGCACCGCCTGCTGACCGATCTGTGCCGCTGCGGCTACGTGCGCCAGATACGGGACCACGGCGATTACGCGCTCACCGCGCGGGTGGCATCGATCGGCCTGAGCTATCTGGCCGCCACCGGCATCGTCGACATCGCCCAGCCGCTGGTGGACCGCCTCGCGGAGATCTCGGGAGAGCTGGTGCGCCTGGCCATCGTGGACAACGACGAACGCCTCACCTGGGTCGCCAAGGCGCAGGGCGCCCGCCATGGCTTGCGCTATGACCCCGAGATGGGATCCGAAGCCAGGCTGTCGTGCAGCGCCTCGGGCCACGCCTGGATGCTGACGATGAGCGACGAGCGCGCGCTGGACCTCGTCTCGCGGCAGGGCTTCGGGTCACCCGAGGAATACGGTCCCAACGCCCCCACCACCATCGCCGCCCTGACCAAGATGCTCCAGGCCGGCCGCAAGCGCGGCTACGCCATGATCAACGAAGTGTTTGCGCCCGGCATGACCGCCATGGCCGCGCCCGTGCAGCGCAAGGGCGAACCCGCCATCGGCGTGTTGAGCATCGCGGGCCCCGCGATGCGGCTGACGGAAGCGCGGATGGAGGCGCTGGGCCCGGACCTCCTGGCGGCCGCGCAAGAGCTCGCGCTGGCCAGCCTGGCCTCGCCCATGTTCAGGACGCGCTTTCCGATGCAGGGGCGCAATTCCGGAGACGAGGCCCCGGCCTCCCCGGCCCTTTAAGCCGCGCCTTCCGGCTCCGGGCCGGGGCCGTTTCCCCAGGTGCCCACGCGCGCCGAGCGCAGCAGCGGCGACGCATCCGCGGCCTGCGCCAGCTCGCTTGCCGCACGCAGCAGCGCCGGCCCGGATTTCTCCATGGCCTTCAGGGTCAGGCGTTGCGAGGGGCCGGCCACCACCAGGACGCCCGTGGTCTGTTGCCCCGGACGCCGGACGGGCGCCGCCATCGCGCTCATGCCTGCGGCATAGACATCCTGCAGGATGCTGTAGCCCCGACGGCGATGCGTATCCAGGCTGGCCAGCAGCGCCCGTACCGACGTGGGCGCATTCGGACCGAAATCGCGCGGCTTGCCCAGCCCCTGCTCGGTGACATAGGCGATGGCCTGGTCTTCGGGCAGCGTCATCAGCCAGGCGTGGCCAGCGGCGCTGCAGGACAGACGAAGGTCGATGCCCATGTCCGGGTCGTAAAGAAGCCCGGATTTCGCGCCCTGGGCCTTGGCCACCAGCGTCAGGCGCTTGCCGTCGACGATGGCCAGGCGCACCAGCTCTCCGGTGGTTGCGGCAAAGCGGTCGATCACCGGCTGAGCGATGTCGATCACGCCGGATCGGCTCAGGAAACTGAGGCCCATCGAGGCAAGCTTCGTCGTCAACGCATATTCGCCCCGCACGGACGTCTGGCGCACGTAGCCGAATTTGATCAGTTCGTGCAGGGTCCGATGGCATCCGCTGCGCAACTGGTGCAAGGCATCCGCGATATCGGCCAGGTTCGCGCCTTCAGGGTGAGCGGCCAGGTACTCCAGCAACGCCAGTGTCTTTTCGATTGCCCCGCTCATCGCGCCCTCCCGCGGCTTCGCTCATGACGTCATTCAATTCATCGTTCAATTTTTGAATTCGCTCAAATTTTGAACGGGATTCAAAATTATGCCCTATGCTCGCAGCCGGATATTGAACCCATGGTTCCGCCGCCGCATCAACCGGACCTTTGCCAACGACAACCGAGAAAGGTGCTTGTGATGACTTCAAAGACTATGTCCCTGCGCATTGCCGTGAATGCGGCCGCATCCATCCTGGCCTGCCTTGCCGTGACGGGAACGGCGATTGCGCAGGACATCAAGGCGCGCACGATGAAGTTCGCCTTCAGCCTGGCCGCGGACCATCCCCTGGGCCAGGGCGCGCAGAAGTTTGCCGATCTGGTCGCGGAGAAAAGCGGCGGCAAGATGAAAGTGTCGATCTACGCCAATGCGGTGCTGGGCGGAGACCCCCAGAATCTGTCGGCGGTGCGCGGCGGCACGCTGGACTTCACGTCGATGGCGACGGGGCTGCTGGCCGGGATCGACAAGCGGTTCATGGTCTTCGATCTGCCGTTCCTGTTCAACGACGCGCGCGAGGCCTACGCGGTCTCGGACGGACCCGTCGCCCAGGGGCTCCTGAAAGGCCTGTACGACCACGGTCTGGTCGGACTGGGAATCTGGGACCTGGGCTTTCGCAACATGACCAACAGCAAGCGCCCCATCGCGCAGGTGCAGGACCTGCAGGGCCTGAAAATGCGCGTCATCGCCGCGCCCGTCTACATCGACATGTTCAAGACCCTGGGCGCCAATCCGGTGCCCATGACGTTTGGCGAAGTCTACGGCGCGCTGGAATCCAAGGCGATCGACGGCCAGGACAACCCGGTGGGCGTGATCCTGTCCGCCAAGTTCGCCGAAGTGCAGAAGTACCTGTCGCTGACGCGCCACATCTACACGGGCATGCCCTTCCTGATGAGCCGCAAGACGTGGGACGGCATGTCGGAAGCGGAGCGCAAAATCATCCTGGAGGCGGCCGCCGAGGCCAAGGCCGAGGAACGCCGCATCTCGCAAGCCAAGGAAGCAGTCGCCCTCGACGACCTGCGCAAGGTCATGCAGGTCAACGCCCTGACGCCCGAAGCGGTCGACCGCCTGCGCGGCGCCGTCAAACCGGTCGTGGACAAATTCGCGGGCGAAATCGGTCCCGACGTCATGCAGCAGGTCACCGCGGAAATCGCCGCCTTGCGGACCAAGAAGTGACCATGGCCATTCTTGGAAAAGCCGCCATCGCCATGTGGTGGGACATGTCGCCGGGTTGGCGCGCGGAGTTCGAAGACTGGCACAGCCACGAGCACTTTCCGGAGCGCATGGGGATCCCCGGATTCCTGCGCGGATCCCGCTGGACCAGCGCGCACGGAGGCGAGGGATTCTTCGTCATGTATGAACTGGACGCCTACGCGACGCTGGTGTCTCCCGGCTACCTCGACCGGCTCAACGCGCCCACCCCCTGGTCCACCAAGCTCATGCCGCAGCATCGCAACATGATCCGCAGCCAGTGCCGCGTGCTGGAGAGCGTCGGCGGCGGCCTGGCGCGCTATGCGCTGACCCTGCGCCTGTCGCCCCGGGCGGGGTCGGAGGATGCGCTGCATGCGTACCTGAAGGCGCATGCGGCCGCCGCGGCGGCGCGGCCGGGACTGACCGGCGCGCATCTGTTGGTGACGGACACGCCACGCATGGCGGCCACCGCCGAGCAGCAGATACGCGGAGGAAAGGACCGCGCGGCCGACTGGATCTACATCGTCAACGGCTACGCGATCAACGCCGTGACGGCCTGCGACGGCGAAATCCTCAATTCGGCGCAGATGCGCGCGTTCACGGGCGAGGCGCCGGCCTGGTCGGAAGTCTATTGCCTCTCCCACACCCTGGAGGCGGCCCGGGCGACGTAAGCGTCCTCCCGGCCCCGCCCCGACCCGACCCGCAAGGCTTGCGAGCCGCGCCGACGTTCAACGCACCATGCAGGGCCGCTTGTTGTCGAACTGCCAGCCCGGGATCAGATACTGCATCGCCGTCGCGTCGTCGCGCGCGCCCAGGCCGTGCTGCAGGTAAAGCTGGTGCGCCTTGTCGACGGCGTCCAGGTCCAGTTCGATGCCCAGCCCGCCGGTCTGCGGCAGGTCGATGTAGCCGTCGCGGATCTGCAGCGGGTTGCGGGTCAGGTGCTGGCCGTCCTGCCAGATCCAGTGCGTGTCGATCGCGGTCACCTTGCCCGGCGCCGCGGCGCCCACGTGCGTGAACATCGCCAGCGACACGTCGAAATGGTTGTTGGAGTGCGAACCCCAGGTCAGGCCGAACGCCTGGCAGGTCTGGGCAACGCGCACCGAGCCCTGCAGGGTCCAGAAATGCGGGTCGGCCAGCGGAATGTCGACCGATTGCAACGACAGCGCATGCGCCATCTCGCGCCAGTCGGTGGCCACCATGTTGGTGGCGGTGGGCAGGCCGGTGGCGCGGCGGAACTCGGCCATGACCTCGCGGCCGGAGAACACGCCTTCGGCGCCGCAGGGGTCTTCGGCGTAGGCCATCACGCCATGCAGATCGCGGCACAGGCGCACCGCGTCTTTCAGCAGCCAGCCGCCATTCGGATCGAGCGTGATGCGCGCCTCGGGGAAACGCTCGTGCAGCGCGCGGATCGCCTCGACCTCTTCCTCGCCGCGCAGCACGCCGCCCTTGAGCTTGAAATCCTGGAAGCCATAGCGGTCATACGCGGCCTCGGCCAGGCGCACGATGGCCTCGGGCGTCATCGCCTTCTCGTGCCGCACCCGCAGCCAGCCGTCGGCGTCGGGCGCCGTCTGGTAGGGCAGCGGCGTCTGCGCGGCATCGCCCACGTAGAACAGATACCCCAGCATCTGCACGGACGTGCGCTGCACCCCCTCGCCCAGCAGCGCGGCGACAGGCACGCCCAGATGCTGGCCCAGCAGATCGAGCAGCGCCGATTCCACCGCCGTCACGGCATGGATGGCCACGCGCAGGTCGAAGGTCTGGGCCCCGCGACCCGCGCTGTCCAGCCCGGCGAACGCCTGGCGCATGCGGTTCAGCGTGTGCTGGTAGTTGCCGATGGAGCTGCCCGCGACGAGCGCGCGCGCGTCTTCCAGCGTGGCGCGGATCTTCTCGCCGCCGGGGACTTCGCCCACGCCGGTGTTGCCGGCGCTGTCGGTCAGGATGACGAGGTTGCGCGTGAAGTAAGGCGCGTGGGCGCCGCTCAGATTGAGCAGCATGGAGTCCTGGCCGGCGACGGGCACGACCCGCATGTCGGTAATCGTGGGCGTCTGGCGTGAGGCTTGCGATGCGTGGAGAGTCATGATTGCTTCTTGAAATAGCCCGGCCGGGGCGGCCGGGCGCGTTGCGTCATTGCACGGAGATGCCGCCGGTCTCGATGACCTGCTTCCAGCGCGCGCTTTCCTGCTGCTGGAACTTGGTGAATGCGTCCGGCGAGTTGGCGACGATTTCCAGGCCGATGTCGGTAAAGGGCTTGCTGAGCGACGGATCCTTCAGCGCGGTGGTGAGCGCGGCGGACAGCTTGTCGCGCACGTCGGCCGGCAGGTTCTTCGGCGCCACGACCGCCTGCCACGCGTAGACATCGACGCCCGGGACGGAGACCTCGGCAAACGTGGGCACGTCGGGCAGCACGGGCGAGCGCTTGGAGCCCGTGACCGCAATGGCCTTGAGCTTGCCGGCCTTGATGTGCGGCAGCACGGCGTTCACGTTCTGGAACGACATGTTCACCTGGTTGCCGAGCAGATCGGAGATGGCCGGGGCGCCGCCCTTGTAGGGCACGTGCAGGCCCTTGGTGCCGGTCTTCTGCCAGAACAGCTCCGCGGTCAGATGATCCGACGAGCCCGCGCCCGACGTGGCGAAGCTGATGCCGCCGGGCTTGGACTTCAGGAGCGCCAGCACGTCCTGCACGCTATTGACCTTGGAGGCGAGCTGCGGGCTGACCACCAGCACGTTGGGCGTCTGCACGGCCACGGTGAGGTACGTGAAGTCCTTGGCCGGATCGTAGGGAATGCCTTTCATGAGGTGCGGCGCCACGACCAGGGGCGCCAGCGACGTGACCAACAGCGTGTAGCCGTCCGGCGCGGCGCGGGCCACCTGCGAGGCGCCGATGGTGCCGGTGGCGCCAGCCTTGTTTTCCACGACGAAGGACTGCTTGAGCTGCTCTCCCAGCTTGTTGGCCAGCGCGCGCGCCACCGAATCGGTCGCGCCCCCGGGCGGGAACGGCACCACCATGGTGACGGGCTTGTCGGGCCAGGCGTGCGCCACGCCGGCCGCCGCCATCAGGCTCAATCCAACTATCCACTTGCGCGCGTTGCGAGTCATTGCTTGTCTCCGGTCTGGTTTGTATTTTGGACGTCTACGTTAACGTTACCATTTTTTCCTGTTAACGTTAACATCACGGCTTTTTTAGAATATTTCCTGGCCGACCGCCGTCACCATCCGGATAAACCCTGATCTAGCCCGCCCCGCAAAACGGGGGACAGCGGTTAGGCTTGATGCTTGTTTCACCCGGTTTTTTTCCTCTCCCCGTTACCCGATGCGCGCGTCCCGAATCCCCTCTGCCGGCTCCCCTGCCCGATCCTCCGAACGCGCCAGCGTCACCGTGCGGGAGGTCGCGCAGGCGGCCGGCGTTTCGATGATCACGGTGTCGCGCGCGATCAACACCCCGCAGCAGGTGTCTCCCGCCACGCTGGACAAAGTCACCGCCGCGATCCAGGCGCTGGGCTACGTGCCCAACCTCATGGCCGGCAGCCTGCGCCTGTCGCGCAGCAACCTGGTGATGGTGCTGGTGCCCTCGATCACCGGGTCGCTCTTTGGCGGCATGCTGACCGAGCTGACCCGGTCCCTCGACGCCAAGGGCTTTCAGCTCATGGTCGGCCAGAGCGGGTACGACTCGCCGCGCGAAGACGCGCTGCTGCGCGCCATCATCGGACGCCGTCCCGACGGCATCGTGCTGACGGGCGTGATGCATTCGCCGCAGGGCCGGCAGTTGCTCAAGGCATCCGGCATCCCCATCGTCGAAACCTGGGACACCACCGACGCGCCGATCGACATGCTGCTGAGCCTGTCGCACGAGGCGATCGGCGCCGCCGTAAGCCATTACCTGCGCGATGCGGGCAAGACCCGGCAGGCCGTGCTGAGCGGCGACGACCCGCGCGCCCGGCTGCGCGCCGAAAGCCTGGTGCGCGCCGCCCTGGAATCCGGCCTGCCCAAACCGCTGGTGCACTACCTGCCCGCGCCCACGACACACGCGCAGGGCCGCGAAGGACTGCGCGCCCTGCAGCGTTCGGGACAGGGCATCGACGCCGTGTTCTGCAGCTCGGACCTGATGGCCGCCGGCGTATTGACCGAGGCGGCCGTGCAGGGCCTGGACGTCCCCCGGCAACTGGCCGTGGTCGGCTTCGGCGACATGGACATCGCCGCCTCGATGTCGCCTGCCATCACCTCGGTGCACGTGGACGGCGCCGCCATCGGCGCGCAGGCCGCCGAGATGATCGGCCTGCGCGCCAACGGCCAGCGCCCCGCGCAATCGGTGGTGGAAATCGGCTTTCGCATCGTGGCCCGCGACAGCGCGTAGTGGACCCGGCGCTGCCGCCCCTGTGCTCGAATGACACCGTGCTGTAGCCCTCTCGGGACGGCATTGGAGACGGGCCGGGCGGTCCCGCGTGGTTGTCCCAGCTAGGTCCCTGCGGCAAAATACCTGCCTTCCCCCCCTTGCCTCGGCGCTGGCCCTCCCCATGTCCGACTCCGTCGCCCTCTTCGACCAGCACCGTCCCCGCCTCTACGCGATCGCCTACCGCATGCTGGGCGCCGTGGCCGAGGCCGAAGACGTGGTGCAGGAGGCGTGGCTGCGCTGGCACGGCGCCGACCGCGGCGTCATCGCCAACCCGGAGGCGTGGCTCGTCACCGCCACCACGCGGCTGTCCATCGACCATCTGCGCGCCGCCAAGGCCGAGCGCGACAAATACGTGGGCGTGTGGCTGCCGGAGCCCATGCTGATGGCCGCCCCCGCCACGCCGGAACAGATCCACGAACAGGCCGACGACGTGTCGGTCGCGTTCCTTTTCATGCTGGAGCGCCTGTCGCCCGAGGCGCGCGCGGCGTTTCTCATGCGCGATGTGTTCGACGCGGACTACGAAGACATCGCGCAGACGCTGGACAAGACCCCGGCCGCCGTCCGCCAGATGGTGCGCCGCGCCCGGCAGCAGTTGCGCCAGGGCGCGCCGCGCGAAGCCGTGCCGCGCGCAACGCTGCAGCGGCTGCTGCAGGCATTCGCCGACGCGATGCAGCGCAGCGACTTCCATGGCCTGCTCGCGCTCCTGAGCGATGACGCCGAGCTCATCGGGGACGGCGGCGACAAGGTCTCCGCGTTTGCCCGCCTGGTGGGCGGCAAGCGGCTGGCGCAGCTTTTCTACGCCGGCAAGCGCCGCTATCGCGACGCCCTGGATGTCAGGGTCGTCCAGGTCAACGGCCAATGGACGCTGCTGCGCTTCATCGACGGCGAGCTGGAATCCGTGCAGTCCTACGAAACCGATGGCAAGCAGTTGACCCGGGTGCTGGTGCAACGCAACCCGGACAAGCTCGCCGGCATCGCCGCCGCCCTCGCGCGGCAGTGACATGCGGCAGTGACATGCGGCAGTAACACGCGGCGCGCTGGCGCATCGGTCCTTTTGGTGCGTGGCAGGCAACACGGTGATCCCCTGCGCGGTGCTACCGCCCCGACTTCCTCGCTTCTACGATGGACCCGTCATCACTTCCAGCCAAGGACAGGTCATGTCAAAGATCACGAAGTTCGGATTGCCCTTTATCGCCGCCGCCGCGCTGCTCGGCCAGCCCGCCCATGCCGCATCCCACGATGCCGCGTCCCATCCCGCGTCGCCCTCCGCCAGGCCAGCCGATCCCATCGTCTCCGAGCTGATGGCCAAGGACCTGCCGGACATCGCCGGCAAGGATGCCGTGATGCTCATCGTGGACTATCCGCCCGGCGCGGCCGACCCGATCCATCGCCACGACGCCCACGGCTTCGTCTATGTGCTGGAAGGCAGCATCGTCATGCAGGTCAAGGGCGGCAAGGAAGTCACCTTGACGCCCGGCCAGACCTTTTACGAAGGCCCGGACGACATCCACACCGTGGGGCGCAACGCCAGCCAGACCCGGCCCGCCAAGTTCCTGGTCGTGCTGATCAAGAAAAGAGGGGCGCCCGCCCTGACTCCGGTCCAATAGGGGCGCGCCGAAGGATGGTGCACCCGGGCCGGATCCCGGCCCGCCAGCAGGCCTTCCCCCACGGGAAGGCCTTTTTTTACGCGCGATGTCACAGGATTGCCCGGCGCAACGTCTTAGCAGTAGGATCAACTTACTTGCCGCGCCGCCACCATGTCGACACCCTCCCCCGCCCCCGCGGATCTCCCTTCTTCGAACGGACCGGATTCCCTGGCTGACAGCTTTGCCACCAGCTACGCCGGTGTCATGGCCTTCATCGCCGTCGCCGCCGAAGGCAACTTCGCGAAGGCCGGCGACCGGCTCGGCATCGGCCGCTCGGCCGTCAGCCGCAGCGTGCAGAAGCTGGAAGACCAGCTCGGCACGCGCCTGTTCGTGCGCACGACGCGCAGCACGTCGCTGACACCCGAGGGCCAGCGTTTCTACGAACAGTGCCATCCCGGCGTCGAGCGCATCATCCAGGCCCTGGACGACATGCGCGAACTGCGCGAAGGCCCGCCCTCGGGGCAGCTGCGCGTGTGCGCCACCGTGGGCTTCGGCCGCAAGATCGTCGCGCCGCTGCTGAAAGGGTTTTGCGAGGCCAATCCCGGCATCTCGGTCGAGCTGCTGCTGGACGACGGTCCCACCGACTTCACGACGGACCGGGTCGACGTGTCCTTTCGCAACGGACGCATGGAAGACAGCCAGGTGATCGCCAAGAAGGTGATCCCGATGCAGATGCTGCTGTGCGCCTCGCCCGCCTATGCCGCGCGCCACGGGCTGCCGGCCACCGTCGACGACATCGACCGCCATCGCTGCGTGAACTTCAAGCTCGCGTCGGGACGGGTCTACGAATGGGAGTTCAAGGTGTCGGGCCATCTGCGCAAGGTCGCCCCGGCCGCCATGCTGACCTTCAACGACGCCGACCTGGTGCTGCAATCGGTGCTGGACGGCCATGGCATCGCGCAGATGGCCGCCTACCAGGTCTGCGACCACCTGCGCGCCGGCAGGCTGGTCGCCTGCCTGCCGCAATACGCGCCCGACGACCGCGGGCATTACCTGTGCTTCCTGAGCCGCCAGCATTTGCCGGTGCGCATGCGCGTGTTCATCGACTACATGACCGAACAGATCCGCGCGATGGATCTGCAGATCCTGGACAGCCTGCTGGTGAAGCCGGGTTGAAGCCGGGTTGAAGCCGGGTTGAAGCCGGTTTGATGCCCATTTGAGCCGGTGCATCGCGCAACGGCGCGACAGGATGCCGGGCCTGCGCCGCCGCCCTACTGCGTCAGCGCCACCACGCTTTCGATGCCGCCCTGCGCCATCTTGGAATAGGGGCAGAGGCGTTCGGTGTTGCGCACCAGTTCCTCGGCGATGGCCTTGTCCAGCCCCGGCAGGTGGATGTTGATGTCGGCGGTCAGCGCGAAGAGTCCGTCCACGGGATCGCGCCCGAACGAGATGGTGGCCGTGACCGACGCCTCGGGAATCGACAGGCCGGACCGCTCAGCCAGCATGCTGAGGGCGCCATGGAAGCATGCGGCATAGCCCGCGGCAAAGAGCTGCTCGGGGTTGGTGCCTCCGCCCGTGCCGCCCAGTTCGACTGGCAGGCGCAGTTCCACGACCAGTTCGCCGTCGTCCGAGATGGCGATGCCCGAGGCGCGACCGTGCGCCGCCTCCCCGCCGCGCACCGTCACGCTGGTGGTGTACAGGGGACGGAAGTCGCCGCCCCGGTACTTGTCCAAAAGGGTCTGGGAAGGAGGCCGCAGTTTGCTCATGAGGGTCCTTGTGCCCGCCGCTACTTTCTTGTGCCCGAACGGCTGAACCAGGTTTCGAAGTCGATCTCGCCCAGGCGCGCGCCGGGTCCCGGCACCAGCGTATCGTCGTCCAGCAGCGCGCCGAAATAGCGCACGCCGGCGTCCGCGTGCACGGTGCGGGCGTCGCCGATTTTACCCATGTAGCGCTGGGCCAGTTCGGCCAGGCGCACCTTCTGCGGACCGGCGATCTCCACGATGCCGTTCACCGGCGCGCCCAGCGCCGCGTCGGCCATGGCCAGGGCCACGTCGTCAGAGGCGATGGGCTGCACATACGCAGACGGCAGCCGTACGTCGTCGCCCTGCGCGCCCGACTGCACGATGCCGCCCAGGAACTCGAAGAACTGCGTGCTGTGGACGATGGTGTACGGAATGCCACCGGCCTCGATCAGGTCTTCCTGCACGATCTTGCCGCGGAAGTAGCCGCTTTCGGCCAGGCGGCGCGTGCCCACCACCGACAGCGCGACGTGATGGCGCACGCCCGCGCGCTTCTCGGCGGCCAGCAGGTTGCGGCCGGCGGCCTGGAAGAAATCGAGCACAGCCTGGTCTTCGAAGGACGGCGAGTTGGCGACGTCCACCACCACATCCACGCCGGTCAGCGCGGCATCCAGGCCTTCGCCCGTGACGGTGTTCACGCCGGTCGCGGGGGACGCAGCGACGGCCTCATGGCCGCGCCCGGTAAGCAGTTTGACGAGCTTGGCGCCGATCAGGCCCGTGCCGCCGATGACGAGGATTTTCATGATCGATCCTTGATTGCTTGGTTGCTGGATTGCTGGGTTGCTGGGTTGCTTAGCTGAATTGGGCCTTGTCCAGGCCGTAGGCCTTGTCCGCGGAGCCGGGAACGGTCTGGAAGCCCACGTTCAGGCGGTTCCAGCCATTGATGGCCATGATCGCGAAGCTGAGGTCCGACAGTTCCTTTTCCGACAGTTCGCCGCGCACGCGCTCGTACACCTCGGTGGGCACGCCGTGCGCGCCCAGCGTGGTCAGGGCTTCGGTCCACGCGAGGCACGCGCGTTCGCGCGCCGAGAACTGGTTGGATTCGCGCCAGATGGCGACGTGGTGCAGGCGCAGTTCGCGTTCGCCGGCGATCTTGGCCTCCTTGACGTGCATGTCCAGGCAGAAGCCGCAGCCGTTGATCTGCGACGCGCGGATGTCGACCAGGGTCAGGATCGACTTTTCGATGGCGCCCGACTTGGCCAGCATGGTGAATTCGACCAGCTTCTTGAACAGTTCGGGCGATTGGGCAAAGGCGTTGATGCGTTGGGTCATGATGGCTCCTCTGGGGGTGGGCGCTTCCCGGCGGATCCGCCGGGACTGCGCAGGCTTGAACGACGCCCAAATCGTAGGTCGGCTCGAACGGCGGCAGTAGATCCTGGCGAGGGAGCACGATGTTGCCGCAATGGCAACAATCGCCCGGGACGAACGCGCCGACAATGAACGGGCACTGACGGCTCGCGCCCGGAACACACCATGAACAGAAACGATATCTCGATGCAGGACCTCCACTACTTCGTCGAAGTCGCCAAGCGCGGGAAGCTGTCCGCCACCGCCGCCGGCCTCGGCATCCCGGTGGCCACCCTGTCCCGCCGCCTCACGCAGCTGGAACAGACGCTCGGCTACAAACTGCTGAACCGCACCACGCGCAGTGTCAGCCTGACGGCGATCGGCCAGCGATACTTCGACGAATGCGCCGCGCATGTCCAAGGCGCCCTGTCCGCGCACGAGGTCATCAATGCCAGCCTGAATCACCTGGCCGGGACGCTGCGCGTGTCGGTCATGCCCGGGCTCACGACGATCCTGCCGGCCGTGCTGAAGGAACTGCGCGCCACCTATCCGCAGATCTCGTTCGAGGTGGAGTTGGGCACGTCCGACATCGCGCGCAATGGCCAGCAGTTCGACCTCATGCTGCGCACCGGCGACCTCGAGGATTCCGCGCTGATCCAGAAGCACGTGGCCCAGGTCCACTGGGTGCTCGTCGCGGCCAGCAGCTACCTGGACCGCTTCGGGCGCCCGACCTGCCCCGAAGACCTGGGCCTGCACGAGCGCATCATTACGGGCGACCTGCCTGACTGGACGCTGGGCGAAGGCGAGGGCCTGCTCAACGTCCGGGGCCCCGCCCACATCGGCACCAACAGTTCGGCGCTGGGCGTGCAACTGGCCACGGCCGGGCTCGGCATTGCCTGGATGCCGAGCCATCTGGCGTTGTCGCAGACCCTGCGGGAGCTGGCCCTGGAGCAGATCCTGCCGGACTGGAAACTGCCGCCGGCCACCATCTACGCGCTATCGGACAACCGCTTCACGCCAGCGCGGGCAAAGGTGTTCATCGATACGCTGCAGCGCCATCTGCAGGTGAACTGACCCCTGCTGCGCGCCCGCCGGCGCCCTATCCCAGCAGGTTGTCCCGGACGTGCAGCAGGTGCCGGCGCACGGCCGCCATGGCGCGGTCGGCGTCGCGGTCGTGCAGCGCCTCGACGATCTCGCGATGTTCTGCCTGATACGCCGCGCGCCGCTCGGGCGTAAGGCTCTTGCGCTTGAGCGCGCCCCACGTGGCCTGCGAGCGCGCCGCGGTCATCAGCGCAAAGACCTTTTCAATGAACAGATTGTGGGTGGCCGTGGCCATCAGCGCGTGCAGCTTGGCATCCCACACTTCGAACGCCTCGAAGCTGGTCGCGGCCTCGGCTTGCTCGCACGCGTGCTGCATCGCGGCGAAGTCGGCGGGCGTGCCGTGCTGCACCACCAGCGCGGCGATGGCCGGCTCCAGCACCAGGCGCGCGGCCATCAGTTCGGCCGGGCTGGTGGACAGCACCTCGCCGCGCAACAGGGCCTCGGTCTGCGCCAGCGTGGAAGGCGGATTGGCATAGGTGCCGCTGCCCACGCGCTGCGAAATGAGGCCTTCTTCCTTCAATTGCGAGAGCGTGCGGCGCACGGTGGACCGGCTCAGGCCGAACTGCTCGCTCAGCGCGCGCTCGGTCGGCAGGCGATGGCCGGCCGGCCACGCGCCGGATTGAAGGTTTTCGATGATGACCGCGCGCATGGCGGAGGCTTTGTCCATGGGGACTCCGGGGTGGGATCACCGCGCGATGATACCAAATCAGTCCAATATAGGCGCGTCAGCCTGGAAACAACCCATTCGCCAAGGGCAATTTTTGGTTTATCCTGCCCAACAACCCGCAATTGGGCCGATCATTAGGTCAAATTGGTATCTTTTGGTACACCATCAAGGGCGGCCGCGGCTGCCATAGGAGCAAGCATGAAAATCGCGGTATTTCGAGTCAACGGCGAGCGGCGCGTGGGCGTGGTCACGGACGACGGCAGCGCGGTGACCGCGCTGGACTTTCCCCCGGCGCTGGCGGCCGCCGGCGCGCTGACGGCCGTGCAATGGCTGGCCGAGGGCCGCGCCCTGCCCGCGCAGACGGGTCCGTCCTATCGCTGGGACCAGGTCCAACACGAAGCCCCGCTGCCGGCGCAGCCGCGCAACCTGTTCTGCGTGGGCCGCAATTACCACGCGCATGCCAAGGAACTGCGCGATTCCGTATTCAAGGACAACGACGCCAACCCGGAATCCTGGCCCATCGTCTTCACCAAAGTGCCGCAAACCGTGGTCGGCCCGTGGGCTGATGTGACGCTGCCCACCGGCATCTCCGACAAGATCGACTACGAAGCCGAACTGGCGGTGGTCATCGGCAAGGGCGGGCGCAACATCTCGCGCGCCGAGGCAATGAGCCATGTGGTCGCATACACCGTCGTCAACGACGTCACGGCGCGCGACGTGCAGATGCGCCATCAGCAATGGGACCTGGGCAAGTCCTTCGACACGTTCTGCCCGATGGGCCCGTGGCTGGTCACGGCCGACGAGCTGGACGGCCAGAAAACACGCGTGCGCTGCTGGGTGAACGGCGAGTTGCGCCAGGACGGCAACACGGAAGACCTGATCTTCGACATCCCGACGCTGATCGAAACCTGCTCGCGCGGCATCACCCTGTATCCGGGCGACGTCATCGCCACCGGCACGCCGGCTGGCGTGGGCCAGGGCCTGAATCCGCCGCAGTTTCTGAAAAGCGGCGACACGGTTCGGATCGAGATCGACGGCATCGGCAGGATCGAAAACCGGTTCGTCTGAAGCGGGGTAGAAAGAGCGCCGGTCACAAGAAACCGGCGCCGCGCAGCACACCGCATATCAACAGGAGTGAGACATGAATCTGCGCTGCAAACAGGTGGCCGCGGCCGCCCTGCTATGCCTCGGGACGGCGACCGCATCGGCTGCCGGCTATCCCGAGCGTCCCGTGACCCTGGTGGTGCCCTTCCCGCCCGGCGGCGTCGCCGACACCATCGCCCGTCCGCTCGCCCAGGCCCTGGGCGACAAACTGGGCCAGCCCATCGTGATCGAGAACAAGGGCGGCGCCGGTGGAGCCATCGGCATCGGCCAGGCGGGCCGCGCCAAGCCCGACGGCTACACGCTGCTGATGAGCCTCTCGTCGATTTCCATCCTGCCGGCCGCCGACCGCCTGCTGGAACGCAAGCCGGCCTATCAACTGGACCAGTTCGTACCCATCGCCCGCATCACGGCCGATCCCACCGTGCTGGTGGTGCGCGCGGATGCGCCCTACAAGACCTTGGACGAATTCATCGAGGCGGCCAGGAAACAAGGCGGCAAGCTGAGCTATGGGAGTTCGGGCATCTACGGCACGATGCACGTGCCGATGGAGATGCTGCAGAACGCGGCCGGCATCAAGATGATGCACGTGCCGTTCACGGGCGCGGGGCCGGCGGTGCAGGCGCTGGTGGGCGGCCAGGTCGATGCGCTGGCCACCGGGCCGTCCAGCGTCATGCCGCTCATCCAGGCCGGGCGTGTCAGGCCGCTGGCGCATTGGGGCGAGGGCAAGCTGGACAGCCTGCCGCAGGTGCCCTCGCTGAAATCGCGCGGGTATGACGCGAGCTTCGTGCAGTGGTCCGGCGTCTTCGCGCTGGCGGGCACGCCGCCCGCCGTGATCGACACGCTGCGCCGGGCCGTCAAGCAGATCGCGGATGACCCCACGCTGCAGGCCCGCATCGCCGGCACCGGCAGTCCCGTGCAATACCTGGACGCGCCGGACTTCGACGCGTACTGGAAAAAGGACTCTGCATCGCTGGAGGTGGCGGTCCAGCGGATCGGCAAGGTCGAGTAAGACGCCCGGCCCCGCGCGCACCCGCCGGGCCGGGCATCCCCCCGCGTCACACCGTTTCCCGCGCCGCCGCCTGCCGCGCCAGCGCCTTGCGGTCCACCTTGCCCACCGCGTTCTCGGGCAGGCGGTCCACAAAGAACACCTCGCGCGGCACGTAGATGCGGCCCAACCGCGCCAGCACCTCGGCCTGGATGCCCGCCGCGTCGGGCGCGGCATCCCCCTTGCGTTGCACGAAGATCACGGGGGTCTCGCCCAGGTCCTCGTCGGGCGCGCCCACCACGCAGCACGCGGCCACGCCCGCCAGGCCCGTCACGACGCCTTCGATCAGGGCAGGCGAGAGGTTCTCGCCGCCCCGGATAATCACGTCCTTGATGCGGCCGGTGATGGCCAGGTATCCCTGCGCGTCGAATCGTCCCAGGTCGCCGGTGCGCAGCAACGTGGGCGTCCCCGCGTCGGCGCTGTCCACGCCCAGGTAGCCCAGCATCAGGCTATCCCCCGCGATGCAGATCTCGCCCTCCGCGCCTGGCGGGGCAAGGCTGCCGTCGGGCAGGCGCAGGCTGACGTCCTGCCCTTGCAGCACCGTGCCCACCGAGCCGACGCGCCGCGCCGCGGGCGGATTCATGGTGGACGTGCAGGTGGCCTCGGACAACCCGTAGGACACGACCAGCGGGCAGCCCAGGAAGGCTTCGATGCGCCGGTGCAGGGCCTCGGTGATGGGCGCCGAACCGCAGCGCGCAAAACGCAGCCCGGCGAGGCTGTCCGGATCGAAGGCGAGGTCCAGCATGCGCGCATACATGGTCGGCACGCCGGTGATGATGGTGGGCCGGAAGGCGGTCAGCAGTCCGGGCATGTCTTCGGCGCGGAATCGGCCGGCCAGCGCCACGCTGGCGCCCGCCAGCAGCGGCGCGAAGATCTGGTTGTTCAGCGCGTTGGTGTGGTGCAGCGGCATGACGTGCAGCAGGCGGTCGGCGGGCGTCAGTTCCGTGTGCGCCAGCACGCCGCGCGCATTGTTTGCCAGGCCCCGATGGCTGAGCAGCACGCCCTTCGGGTTGCCGGTGCTGCCCGACGTGAACAGCAGCAGGCCCGGCACATCGGCGGCCACGCCGGCCCCGGTCCAGTCACACTCGCCCTGCGCGGTCTGGGCCGCGTCCAGCAGGCGCGCGGCAGGCAGCCCGCAGGCCTGGACGACCGCCGTATTGGATTCGTCGGCCAGCATCCAGGTCAGGCCCACGGCGGCCACCCGCCGGGCGGTTTCGTCGGCCGACAGGCGGGGTTCCAACGGACACGGGCACGCCCCCGCGGCCATCGCGCCCAGGATGGCAACCACCTGCGCCAGCGACCGCTCCATCGCCACGCCGACGTAATCGCCCTGGGCAACGCCGGCGGCGCGCAGGCCGCCCGCCACCTGTCCCACGCGGCGATGCAAGTCCGCATAGGTCAACGTTTCCTCGGCGGTCACGATGGCGGGCAGCGCCGCCCGGTCCGGCTGCATCCACAGGCGTGCAAACGCCGCCACGACCGTGGCATCGGCTTTCGTCATGAAGTTTCCCCTTAGGTCTGGAAGCGGCGTCAGCGCAGCGCGACGGCGGCGTCGCGCTCGAACTGCCCGTCGGCGTCCAGCTCGCGCAAGGCGCGGGCTTCGCTTTCCGTGGGCGGTTCAGTCGGACCGGCGCCCGTGGCGTCGAACTCGAAACCCGTGCGCTCGCGCACCTCGGACAGGCTGGATTCCGGATGCCAGGACTGCAGCGCCAGCCGGCCCTCGCGCTTGACGAACACCGCGATCGGGGTCACCACGCCATGAAAGCCGCCCCAGGAGGTCATGAAGTCCAGCTTGGGCACGAAGGTGCGGCGCGAATGCTCGGTGCGCCAGGTGCAGGCGCGCCGGGCCGTGGGCAGCATCACCGCCCCGCCCCCGCCGCCCGGCAGGCGCACCTTGGGTTCATGCCAGTCGCCGATGCAGGAATTGTTGGCGCAGCCCGCGCCGTCGATCTGCGCGGCCCCAAGAAACGTCAGGTCCATGCGTCCCCGCGTGCACAGGTCGTAGAAGTCTTCGTTCGAGAAGATCGAGGCCGTGTGCTCGGCCAGCACCGGATCCGAACTGGAAAGCGGAATATGCGAGGGCCGCGGGTTCACGCCCCCGGCCACGTTGATGTAGACGAAGTCCCAGTCGTAGGCACGCTTGGCCAGCAGGCAGGCCAGCATGGGCATGGTGGAATTCACGCCGCTGAAGGTGATCTCGTCCGGGCGGATGAAGCGCGCCAGATTGGTGACGATGTATGAAAAGCCCGACCATTGTTCAGCCATGATTCCCCTCCCGCGCTTCAGGCGCCGCGGCCATGTGCGCCCGCAGATCGCTGTTCTTGTCCATGTAGGTCTCCACCGCCGGATAGTCGATGGCGTAGGCGGGCCAGCACGACCCCGGCCAGGCGCCGCCCGGCACCACCGCGTAGGCCTGCACCATGAAATACGGCACCAGCGTGGATTCGGGCTGGGCCTCGAACACCGCGCTGTCCACGACCTTCTCGGCCACCACCAGCACGCTGCCCGCGGCGCGCGACATGATGCGATCCCAGTGCGCCGTGCCCGCCACGCGCACGTTGCCCTGCGCGTCGACTTCGGAGGCCTGGATCACGGCGAAATCCGGCCGTATGGCCGGGACCACCCAGGTCTTCTCGCCGCTGCCATACGGATCGTCCAGGCATTTCCAGCCATTGAGTTCCGGCAGGCCGCTGCCGTGCAGGCCCCCGCAGGGCTGGAACGGCACGCCGAAGGCGGCCGCTCGCAATCCCGCCGTGAGGCTGGCGCAGGCGTGTTCTTCCAGTTCGATCTCATGGCGTTCCACGGCGCGCCGATACCAGGGCGCGAGGCCGAAGTTGCCTTCCATTGCGACGATGCCCGCGCGCACGCGGCGCAGCACGCCCGCGCGGCACAGGATGTCCACGTCATAACCGGGCGATTGCTTGATGAGTTCGAGGTTGCGCTTTTCCTGGCGGATGAGCTCGCGCACGAAGGCGAACGGTCCGCGATGCAGGAAGCTGCCCCCCAGCGCGATCGATGCGCCGTCGGGCACCAGCGCAGCCAGTTCCTGCAGCGAGCATTGCTTGTTCTTTTGGTTGAATCCTGAAGCCATTGTCTTCCCTCCTGCTCCATGGGGCGCGGCTAGCGCGCCTGCAGATATGCCGCCACGCGGTCTTTCAAACCGGGCGCCGATGCCGAGCGCACCAGCCGCGCCAGGTCGGTATCCGGCGCTTCCTGCGACAGGGCCGCATAAAGCTGCGCGCGGCTCTCGTCCGTCAGGGCGGCGGCCGTCTCCAGCGCCTGCTCGCCGATCTGCGCCCATTCCTGGGGCGGCGCAAGCCGGCTGGCGAATCCGTCGCGCAAGGCGTCTTCGGCGTTGAACGTCGCGGCCTGTTCAAGAATCGTGCGCGCACGCTCCGCGCCGACCAGCGCCGCGAAGCGACGCGTGCCCAGCACCAGGCCGAATTTCAGGCCTGGCATGCGGAAGGTCGCGTCCGGCGCGCCGATGCGCCACTTGCAGGCGCCGAACACGTCGACGCCCGCGCCGAAATTGCGGCCGTGCGCGAGCGCCACCGTAAGGCACGGCGATGCCGCCAGCCGCTGCAGCAAGGTTTCGATGCGCACGAACCGCAGCAGCAGGTCGCCTTCGCTCTGTGACTGCCAGTCGCCGAAGTCAAAGCCCGCGCTGAAGTTCTTGCCTTCGCCCTGCAGCACGATGACTTTGGCGCGCTGCGCCTCGGCCTCGTCCAGCGCCGCGATCAGGGCCTCGACCAGGTCCGCCGACAGCGCGTTCATTTTCTCGGGCCGCGCCAGCGTCAACACATGCCGCGGCCCCTGGCGGTCGATACGCAGGACGCCGCTCATGCCGCCGCTCCCTTGGCAGCGGCGCGCAGCGGTCCCAGCACGTCGTCGTTGTGCTCGCCCAGCGCGGGGGGACGGCGCCGCAACGCCGTGGTTTCGCCATCGAATCGCACCGGCAGCCCGAACGTGCGGGTCTGCACGCCATTGGGCAATTCCAGCGGCTGCACCCAGCCCATGTGCTCGACCTGCGGATCGGCCAGCACTTCCGAATAGGTATTGATCGGCGCGCAAGGCACGCCGGCCGCGCGAAAGCGCGCCAGCCACGCTTGCGCATCGTGTTCGGCAAAGATGGCCTCCAGGATGTCGCGCAGCGCGGTCTGATTGCGGGCGCGCGCGCTGGTGTCCGTGAAGCGCGGATCCGCCAGCAGGTCATCGCGTCCCACCGTCGCGCATACGGCCTTCCATAGCGCCTGGTTGCCCGCGGCCATGCCGAAGTAGCCGTTCTTGCAGCGAAACGCCTGGTACGGCGCGTTGCGCGGATGCGCCGAACCCAGCTTGACCGGGTCCTTGCCGCTGCCGAAGAACTCGGACGTCTGCAAGGCCGCGATGCCCAGCGTGGCGCCCAGCATCGGCACGTCGATGTGCGTGCCCTGGCCGCTGGCCTGGGCCGCGCGCAGCGCCGACGCGATGGCGAAGGCGCCGTACAGGCCCGCCGAGAAATCCGCCAGCGGCACGCCGCATTTGACGGGCTCTCCGCCGGGCTCGCCAGTCACGCTCATGATGCCGCTCATGGCCTGGATGGTGAGGTCGAAGCCGCCTTCCTGCGCGCGCGGACCCGACTGGCCGTAGGCCGAGATCGAGCAGTACACCAGCCTGGGATTGGCCTCGCGCAACTGGACATAGCCCAGGCCCAGGCGGTCCATCACGCCCGGGCGGTTGTTCTCGATGAGCACGTCGGCGCGCAGCGCCAGTTCACGCGCGAGGGCGAGATCGCCGGGGTCTTTCAGGTTCAACGTCACGGACCGCTTGTTGCGGTTGAGCGAGGCGAAGTTTTCGCTGTAGCCGTCGGAAATGGGCGGCCAGCTGCGCAGCGTGTCGCCGCCCTCCGGGTTTTCCACCTTGATCACGTCCGCGCCCATGTCCGCCAACAACATGCCGCAAAAGGGTCCCGCTGCAACGTTGCAAATCTCCAGCACCGTGATGCCGGCCAGCGCCGAACTGGGTGTCATGTCTGACCTCTCGTTATGAAAATTCAATATTTGGGATGCGAAAAACAATCTAAGTATCGACGATGAAGGATGGCATGATCCAGCCCTGTGAGGGCGAAAACCGGCATTTCCTGGCGTGTTCCTAGTGCAATCCCTTAGTCCATCGGTTAATTGTTGACCAGCATAGCACCGTGTGGAATTCTAGGTAAACCATTTATTGAAATTTCAATCCTATATTTTAGGATTTATAAAAAGGACCGCAGCACGGCCTCCCCGTCCCAGGGAAAGGCCCACGCATGCCGGCCCGCCCCACCGAGGAGACTTGCATGAAACTGTTTTGGCGTATTGCCCTGGCCAGCACGGTGCTGGCGCTGGGAGCCCAACCGGCGGCCGCCGACACCTGGCCCACGAAACCGGTGCGCATGGTGGTCCCGTTTCCGCCGGGCGGCGCGACCGACGCCGCGGCGCGCATCTACGCGCAGCACCTGGGTGACTATCTGGGCCAGAGCGTCGTGGTGGAAAACAAGGCGGGCGCGGGCGGCGAAATCGGCGCGGAGTTCGTCGCCAAGTCGGCCGGCGACGGCTACACGCTGCTGATGGGCGCGGTGGGCAGTCATGCCATCCACGCGGCCATGCCCGACAAGCCAGGCTACGATTTCGGCACCGCCTTTGTCGGCGTGTCGATGGCCACCAGCATGCCGATGGCCGTGGCGGTGAACAGCAGCAAAATCCCGGCCAAGAACGTGCAGGAGCTGATCGCGCTCGCCAAGAGCAAGCCCGGGTCGATCACGTTCGGATCGGCCGGCCCCGGCACCTCGCAGCACATGGCGGGGGAACTCTTCCAGGCGGTGACCGGCACACGGCTCATGCACGTGCCGTATCGCGGCAGCGGGCCGGCCATCACGGATCTTTTGGGCGGCCAGATCGATATGGTCATCGAAACGCTGCCCGCGCTGCTGCCGCAGGTGGCCAGCGGCAAGATCCGCCTGCTGGGCGTCACGACCGCCAAGCGCGCCACGGCCCTGCCCGACCTCCCCACGCTGATGGAACAGGGCGTAAAGGATTACTCGGTTGCCACCACCTACGCCTTGCTCGCGCCGGCGGGCACGCCGCCCGCGGTCGTCGAGAAGTTGTCGGCCGGCATGCGCAAGGCCGCCGCGATGGATTCCGTACAGCAGGCCGCGTTGAAGCTGGGTGCGGACGCCATCGCCACCTCGCCCGCCGACACCAGCCGCATGCTCAAGCAGGAGGTCGCGCGATGGGCGGACGTGGTGCGCCTGTCGGCGGCGAAATGATGCCGCCCCCCTCGGCGGGCCGGCAGGCCGCAACCGACCTGGCCATCGTGGGCGGCGGCTCGGTCGGCGTCAGCTTCCTGTATCAGTTCCTGCTGGCGCTCCAGGCGGCGCCGGGCGCGGGCGCGTTGACGATCCACCTTTTCGAGCCCCAGCCCGAGCCCGGGCCGGGCGCTGCCTACCAGGACGACCTGCGCAGCAACCTGCTCAACATCCCGGCCGGCAACATGTCGGCGCGCGCGGACCGCAGGCTGGACTTCGTCGACTGGCTGCGTGAACAGGATCCGGGCTGGCTGGCGGGGTACGGCGTCGGGTCCATCGACCCTGCGGACTTCCTGCCCCGGCCGCTGTTCGGCGCCTACATGCGCGCGGTTTACGCGCGCTGCCGCCAGCTTGCGCAGGCGCTGGGCGCGACCCTGGCGCACGTGCCCAGCCGTGTCGGCCGCGTGGCGCCCCTGGCCGACGGACGCGTGCGCGTCGAACCCGACGCCGGCGAACCGCTGCTGGCGCGCCGCGTCGTGCTGTGCAACGGCAATCTGCCGTCGCAGGCGTTCCCCTCGCTGGAAGACGCGCCCGGCTATTTCAACAGCCCGTATCCGGTTTGCACCCTGACGGCCGGCATCGCGCCCGATGCGTCGGTGTGCGTCGTCGGCACCAGCCTGAGCGCGGTGGACGCCGTGGCGGCCCTGCAGCAGGCCGGCCACCGCGGCCCCATTCTGTGCGCCTCGCGCAATGGGCGCCTGCCTTCGGTGCGCAGCCCGCACAACCGCGCGCCCGACGCCCTGCAGCGCCTGAGCCGCGACGGCGCGGTGGCGCTGGCCGCCCGCCACGGCGGCGCGCTGACCCTGGACGTCGTCTGGCAGGCGCTGCGGGACGAGGTGCTGGCGCTGAACGGATCGCTGGAAGACGATGACCTGCTCGGACCGGACCGCGATGCGCGGTCCGCGCTCGAAGAGGAAATTCAGCGCTCGGCCGCGGCGCCGCGGCCGTGGCAGGCGGTGGCGGCGGCCACCAATGCTGCGGTGGACCAGATCTGGCATCTGATCCCGGATGGCGAACGGCGCCGTTTCCAGTCGCAGTGGCGATCGCTCTGGATGGCGCGCCGTGCGACCTTCCCGATGCGCAACGCGCTCAAGCTGCAGGCCTTGTTCGGCACGGGTCAGCTCGCTGTTGCCGCGGGCTATTGCGACAGCGTCCACGACGCCGCCAGCGGCCTTTTCGTCACGCGCCTGCGCACGCCGCGCGGCCAGATCGAACATCGCAGCCGATATCTCATCAACGCGACCAGCTTCTCAGTGGATGCGCAGCGTACGCAAGATCCGCTCGTGTCCGGCCTGCTACGCGAGGGGCATGCCCAGGCCGATCCTCACGGCGGGCTGGCGCTCGACTACGGCACCGGCTGCGTCAAAAATGCCAGCGGCCGGGTCCTGGCGGGCCTTTCCGTATTGGGCAGCCTGGCAGGCGGCACCTACTTCTGGACCACGTCCATGGACGTGAATGCCCGCCTGGCGCGCGACCAGGCCGTGCGTATCGCGGCCGACCTGCGCGCCGCGCCCGCTACTGATCCAGAAAGCCCCGGCGATATCCCATCCCCTGCGAAATGGACTGCGCACAGGCCGCCACATCCGGCGCAAGCTGCTTCATCCTAGCGGCGCTCAGGCGGTCCAGCGGGCCCGAGATGCCGACCGCCGCCACGGGCTGGTCCAGGCTGTTGAACACGGTCACGGCCAGCCCGCCCACCCCTTCGCGCCATTCGCCGCGATTGACCGCGTAGCCCGCGCGGGCAATCTTGCGCAGTTCGTCCTTCAACAAGGCCATGGACACGATGGTGGACGGCGTGTGGCGGACCAGCTGGTCCTCATAGCGCTCGACGTAGCCTTCGACCTGATAGGCCAGCAGCGCCTTGCCGGTGGCGACCGCGTAGGCCGGCGCCCGTCCGCCCACCATGGAATACGCGCGGATGGGCTGCGGGCTGTCGATCTTGTCCACGTAGACCACATCAAAGCCGTCCAGCACCGACAGGTGCACGGTTTCGCCGGTCTGGTCCGCCAGCGTGCGCATGTGCGGCGCGGCCAGCTTGCGCACGTCCAGTTGCGCCAGTTGCCGCGCCGCCAGTTCGAATAGGCGCACGGCGCCGCGATAGCCGCCGCCGTCATCGTCCTTGATGACGTAGCCCGCGTGGATCAGCGTCTGCAAGGTGCGATGCGTATTGCTGCGCGTCAGCCCCACCCGCGCGGCCAGCGCATCGATGGTGCGCGGCGGATTGTCCACATCGGTCACCGCTTCCAACACCATCAGGCCTTTGAGCAGCGTCTTGTCCATTCGTGATTTTTCCTAATATTTAGGACGCGAACATAGCATGAGACGCGGCGCGGGAACAGCGTTTCATGGCGTCGGCGACGCTACCCCAGCGCGGCGCGGACCGCGGCGGACCTGTCCCACAAATTGGGCAGCGTGGCCGACGAGTAGCCGGAGACAAAGGGCTTGGCCTGTCCGGTTTCCACATCGAAGACGTGGCGCGACACGGCCCCGATATTGCCGCCATACAGATGCACGCTGATGGAGACTCGGTCGGGATAGGCATTGGAAACGCGATGGATGTCGCCCTCGGCCGGAGACAGGCGCTCGACGTCGCCGGGCCGCAAGGTCGTGGGCTCTCCTGCGGGGGCCAGCCGGCCGTCGGCGGCGCGCATGTAACGCTGATTGATCTCGGCCCCGCGCAGCATGCCCACGTAGCCCCAGACTTCGTGATCGTGCACCGGCGTGAACTGGCCCGGCCCCCAGACGAAGCTCACCAGCGAAAAACGCTCCAGCGGATCGCAATGCAGTAGGTATTGCTGGTAGTACTGCGGGTGCGGCACGGTACAGGCCTCGGGCAGCCAGTCATCGTGGCCCACCAGGTCGGCGAAGGCGGCGGCAAGCTCGGGGGTCTGCGCCAGCGCCTGCGGCGAGGCCAAGCGCGTCGCGATGGCGATAAAGCTGCGCAGCCGTTCCAGGCCGGTGATCGATTCGGGCATTGCACATCTCCAAGGCGAATTGAAATCCCAGATTGAAATCCCAGATTGAAAAAGCAGTATCCACCATTCAGGACGCAGGCGCACGCGCCGCCCCACTCATGACCCGGGTAATGGCCACACGCCGCCCTTGACAGGTCCTTGGCGGGACGGGCAGCGTAGTGGACTGTCTGCAAGGTTGGAAATGAAAAACACGCATCACGATATTGCTCCCGCGTTGGCGCAGGCGCTGCGCGCCGCGCGGCGCGTCGTCGTCTTCACGGGCGCGGGGGTGTCCGCCGAAAGCGGCATCGCCACCTTCCGCGACGCCCTGACGGGCCTGTGGTCGCGCTTCGACGCCCAGGCGCTGGCCACGCCCGAGGCCTTCCGCGAGCATCCCGACATCGTGTGGGGCTGGTACGAATGGCGCCGCGCGCAGGTCCTGCGCGCCGCGCCCAACGCCGCCCACCATGCCATCGCGGCCCTCGCGCACCACGTGCCGGAACTGGCCGTCATCACCCAGAACGTGGACGACCTGCACGAACGCGCCGGCAGCCAGGACGTCACGCATCTGCATGGCAGCCTGCATGCGCCCCGCTGTTCGCGCTGCGCCGCGCCCCAGGCCTTCGCCTCGCCCACGCCCGACGAGCCCGACGCCGGCCGGCGCATCGCCCCGCCCCTGTGCGCCGCATGCGGCGCGCCCGTGCGGCCGGGCGTCGTGTGGTTCGGAGAAAGCCTGCCTGCCCAGGCATGGCGCGACGCCACGCTTGCCGCGCAGCAGTGCGACCTGCTGTTCAGCATAGGCACCTCGTCCCTGGTGTACCCCGCCGCCGAACTGCCCCGCCTGGCGCTGGCCGGCGGCGCCAAGATCGTGCAGGTCAACCCCCGCCGCCACGCCGCTGGACGCGCTGGCGCATCACAACCTGCGCGGCGCCGCCGCCGACGTGATGCCCCGGGTGCTCGCGGCCGCGTTCTCCGCGGGGATGGCGCCGCCGGCGTCCGGCCAAGGCGAGGATTCGTGAGGATCCGGCCAGGCACTGGCACCGTCTGATGACACGGCGCGACAGTCGAGGGGAAACCCCAAATCTCACCATCGCACCAGGGCGATACAGTGGTGTAATGGGTTTCGATTGTGGAGATGATCATTCCGTTTTCCTGGAGACTTCCTGACGTCTTCGTACGTTCGCCGGATGGGGTGCTGCACCGTGTTGTGCGCCATGCCACGACGACGGAAACCATCGCCCAGCTTGAAGGCATGCCCAGCAATACTCACCTGGATTGCGAATGCAAGCTCGACAACGGCGAAACCCTTTGCTGGATAGGCAATGACAGATACCGCCAATTGAACGGCGGCGCGATTTTCATTGCCGTTTCGGCAAACACGACACCCCGGGGCGACGCGCGCAAGCGCGGCGACGCCTTGGGCCAAGAAAAGCCGGCGAGCGCGCCGCCCCCCTTGCGCAAGAAGCTTGCCGGGGCGCAAGCGCATCTGCCGCCTGCTGTAGTCAATCTGAAAACCGGCAACGATTGGAGCCTGATACGAGCCTGGCGTGAGCATCTGAACATCAGCACCGCGGACATGGCGGCGCGGCTGGGCGTGGATCACTCCATCTATATCGAATTGGAACGGCCGCGCCCGCGGCCCCGGCAGGTCATCCTTGACCGCGTGTCGGAGGCCCTGGGCGTATCGCCAGACCAGCTCGATGATTCATTGTTTGGAGGACACTTTCATTAGCGCAGCGCGCAACGCATGCCATCGCGCCTGTGCCATGAATTGTTCAAACGACTTTGGCGCCGACACCTGACGGCCCGCGCATGGAGGTATTGAATATGCTCGGCACCGCAAGACGATTGACCGACGTGCTCGCCACATCGCCGGATGGCACGTTGTATCGCATTGAACGCTTCGTTTCCGACCCATGCGCGTATTCCGCCCTGGGAACGCCACGCTTCGACCCAAAAACGCATTGCATCTGCCGCACCAGTTCCGGCGAAAAAGTCACGTGGCTGGGCGGACAGACCTACCAGCTCCTCAAATCCGGCACTTCCCTGACGGCGGTGGACCGACGACGCATTTGATGGTTGCCGGACAAAAGAAAAGCGGCTTGATGAAATTCATCAAGCCGCTATTCATGTACGCATGACTGCGATTTTTTGACACCACGCGGTATTGGCGTGATCTCGAATAAGTTGGCGCGCCCGGCAGGATTCGAACCTACGACCCCCTGGTTCGTAGCCAGGTACTCTATCCAGCTGAGCTACGGGCGCCCCGAAAGAGGCGTGTTTATAACACGAAAAAACCAAGCCATGCAAATCGCCCCACCTGAATCGGCCCTTGCGGCGCATCACGACCCCGCGCTTGCGCCAGGTCAATGAAACGCATGGGCGCCGCGCAGTACCCTGAACGCAAGAAGAACACGTCAGGCAGACAGCATGGCCAAGAAGTTTCCCCTGCACCCCAAGCACCCCGAACGCATCTGCTGGGGCTGCGACCGCTACTGCTCAACCGATTCCATGGCCTGCGGCAATGGCTCCGGGCGCACGATGCATCCGGCGGAGTCGCTGGGGGAAGATTGGTATTTGTTTGGAGACTGGGGATTCGACGACGCCGACGAAAAGCCGCAATCGACAAAAGAAGAGGCAGCCCACTGAAACCGAATCGCGCATAAGTGAATCTGCGCGGGTGAATCTGCGCGGCAAAACAAAAAGGCCTTCGATGCAAGATCAAAGGCCTTTTTATTTTCTTTGCGGTTAGTGGCGCGCCCGGCAGGATTCGAACCTACGACCCCCTGGTTCGTAGCCAGGTACTCTATCCAGCTGAGCTACGGGCGCTCCGGCAAAGAGGCAAAA